>DAIOWG010000020.1:0-17975 GCA_036758645.1 Dokdonella sp.
GGCAATCCGGACACGCCGTGCAGGCGGAGCAAATCCTGCGCGCACTGCTGGTCGACGATCCCGATCATGCGGCGGCGACCTTCCTGCTCGCGCAGATCCTCGCTCGCGAGGGGCGAATGGGTGCAGTCGAGTCGGTCGTCTGCACGCTGTTCGCCCAACCGCGCGACACCGGCCTGCTGATCCATGCGATCGAGACGCTCGACGATGCCGGTCGCAAGCAGGCCGCCGCGTCGCTGGTCGAAGCCGCGATCGCGCGCGGATCGAGCGATCCGCGCCTGCATGCGTATGCGGGCATGCTCGCGATGCAGCTCGGCGAGTTCGAACGTGCGCGCGAGCGATATCGCTACGCGCTCGACCACGATCCGCGCGCGATCGGCTGGCAGTCGGCGTACGGATACGCGATGTGCAAGCGCTACGCCGAGGCGGACGATGCCGACTTCGCGCTGCTGCGCGGATACCTCGCTCGCCCGGATCTCGATGCGTCGGCTCGTGCGTCGGTGCTGTTCGCGCTCGGCAAGGCCTCGGACGACGTCGGCGACTTCGCACGGGCGGCGGCGTGGTTGCGCGAGGCGAATGCGCTCGCGCGGTCGGCGACCGACTGGTCGCGCAAGAACTGGCGGCGCCTGGTCGCCGCGCGTGCCGACATGCCGGTATCGGCGATCCGCGCGGCGGCTCGGCCGGACTTCGTGCCGGTGTTCGTGGTCGGCCTGCCGCGTGCTGGCACCACCCTGGTCGCCGATCGCCTCGCGCGGCATCCGGCGACCTGCAATCGCGGCGAGCTCAACTGGATCGCGCAGCTCGCGAGGGAGCTTGGCCAGGCCGCGCGTCCGTCGGTCGATGCGCTCGAGCGAGCGGTCGACACCTATGTCGCGCAGGTGCGCCAGGACGACACGCCCGCGCGATTCTTCATCGACAAGCAGCCGTTGAATTTCCTGCACATCGAGTACGTTCTCGCGATGTTTCCGCACGCGCGCCTGATCCACTGCCGCCGCAATGCGCGCGACACCGCGTTGTCGATCTGGATGCAGCATTTCGCCGGGCGCGAGA
The DNA here is from genome assembly GCA_036758645.1 of Dokdonella sp. Taxonomy (GTDB): domain Bacteria; phylum Pseudomonadota; class Gammaproteobacteria; order Xanthomonadales; family Rhodanobacteraceae; genus Dokdonella_A. Next base: position 1,048 of record DAIOWG010000020.1, read on the forward strand.
TGGGGTTCGCCTACGACTTCGCCGACATCGCGGCCGTCGAGCAGGGCAGCGCACGCCTGACCGACCTCGCACGCAAGCGCCATCCGGACGCGATTCGCGAGCTGCGCTACGAGGTGCTCGTGCAGGATCCGCAGCGCGTGATCGCGGACCTCGCCGAATGGATCGGACTGTCGCCCGTGAGCGACGACGCGGATGACGGGCGCGCCCGCGTGATCAGCACCGCGAGCGCCTGGCAGGTTCGCCAGCCCGTGCATGCACGTTCGATCGGCCGCTGGCGCGCGTATGCGCCGCACGTGCCCGAGCTTGCCGGTTTCGACGACGGCTGAAGTCGACGCGGCACGCTCGGTGGAGGGCCCTGACATTCGGGCGAACAGCCCGGGACTGAAGCCCCTCCCACGAGAGGCGCGTGCGCGGGACCGGTCCGCTGTCGTGGGAGGAGCTTCAGCCCCGGGGTTCGGTCGGCATCGTGTGGTCAGGCGTCCCAGTCCGGCGCGCGCTTGTCGAGGAATGCGGCGAGGCCCTTCTGGCCTTCGCGCGATACGCGCAGGCGCGCGATCAACGCGGCGTTGTCGGCGTCGATGCGCTCGGCCGACCCGCGCGTCATGCCGGCGGTGCGCAACGCGAGCTGCTTCGCTTCGGCCTGCGCGACCGGCCCCCCCTTGGCGAGGAAATGCAGCGCGCGATCGACGGCCTCGTCGAGCTGCGCCGCGGGCACCACGTCGTGCAGCAGGCCGATGCGCTGCGCGGTGGCCGCATCGAACACTTCGCCGCTGGTGAACAGGCGCCGGGCCTGGCGCGCGCCGATCGCCGCGACGACGTAGGGCGAAATCACCGCGGGGACGAGCCCGAGCTTGACTTCGCTCAGCGAGAACTTCGCGCCCTCGACGCCGATCGCGAGATCGCAGCACGCCACGAGGCCGACGCCGCCGCCATAGGCCGATCCGTTCACGCGCGCAATCACCGGCTTGGAGAGGAAGTTGAGGCTGCGCATGAGTCCGGCGAGGCGCAGCGAATCGGCGAGGTTCTCCTGCTCGCTGGCGGCGGCCATGCCGCGCATCCAGTTGAGGTCGGCGCCGGCTGAGAACGAGGCACCCGCGCCGGTCAGCACGAGCGCGCGAACGCCGCGATCGGCGTCGCAGTCAAGGAGCGCGTTCGTGAGTTCCGCGATCAGGGCATCGTCGAACGCGTTGTGCACGCCCGGGCGGTTCAGGGTCATCGTCGCGGTCGTGCCACTGCGGGTGATCAGGATGGCGTCGCTCATGCGGGTCTCCGTGCACGGACCGTGAATGATAGGGGTTCGGGTGCGACACCCGCGCGCGGGGCAGGCCGCAGGTCCGCACTTGGCGTATAATGCGAACCATTCTTATTTGCGCGCAGGTCGACGTGCGTCTATCCGAACTCGAGAAGGGCGCGTCCGCGGTGGTTCGGGCGGTCGAGGACGTGCAGGCAGGCGATCCGATCGCGCGCCGACTGCGCGAGCTCGGCTTCGTCGACGGCGAGCCCGTGCGCGTGGTCGCGCTGGCGCCGCTCGGCGGCGATCCGGTGCTGGTGCAGGTGGGTTACACGCGCTTCGCGCTGCGGCGCAGCGAGGCCGCGCGCGTGCGCCTCGTCAATGGTGACGCCACGTGAACGCCGCGGCGGCTTCGCTGCGCATCGCGCTGGTCGGCAATCCGAACAGCGGCAAGACCGCGCTGTTCAACCGCCTGACCGGCAATCGGCAGAAGGTCGCGAACTACGCCGGCGTGACCGTCGAGCGCAAGGAGGGGCGCTTCACCGCGCCATCCGGCCGCGTCATGCAAGTGGTCGACCTGCCGGGCGCCTACAGCCTCGATGCAGCGAGCCCGGACGAGGCGATCACGCGTGACATCTGCAGCGGCCGGTTTCCGGGCGAGGCTGCGCCGGACCTCATCGTCTGCGTCGCCGACGCGACCAACCTGCGCCTGCACCTGCGCTTCGTGCTCGAGGTGCGACGACTCGGGCGCCCGATGGTGCTCGCGCTCAACATGATGGACGCCGCCCGGCGCCGTGGAATCCGCATCGACGTCGCCGCGCTCGAATCCGCGCTCGGCATCCCGGTGGTCGAAACGATCGCGGTGCGCCACGGCGGCGCAAGCGCGCTGGTCGAGCGCATCGATGCGATGCCGGCGCCGGATACGCTCGCGGTCGGCACGGCCGGAGATCTTTCCGCCGACGAAGGCCTGCATCGCGAGGTGCGCGCGCTGATCGCGGCGACCGTGACGATGCCGCGCGCGACCTCCGCGATCGATGATGCGATCGATCGCGTCGTGCTGCATCCGGTCGCGGGTCTCGCGTTGCTCGCGTCGGTGATGTTCCTGATCTTCCAGGCCGTGTTCGCATGGGCGGCGCCGCTGCAGGATGCGGTCGCGGGCGCGGTCGGCGACCTCGGCGCGTGGATCGGCGGCTTCCTCGTGTCGATGCCGTTGCTGCACAGCCTCGTCACCGACGGCCTGTTCGCCGGCCTCGGCACGGTGGTCGAGTTCCTGCCGCAGATCCTGCTGCTGTTCCTGTTCATCCTCGCGCTCGAGGAGTCGGGCTACCTGCCGCGCGCGGCGTTCCTGCTCGACAAGCTGATGTTCAAGGCCGGGCTCACCGGGCGTTCGTTCATCCCGCTGCTGTCGAGCTTCGCGTGCGCGATCCCCGGCATCATGGCGACGCGCAGCATCGCCGATCCGCGCGACCGGCTGACCACGATCCTGGTCGCGCCGTTGATGACGTGTTCGGCGCGCCTGCCGGTGTACACGTTGCTGATCGCGGCCTTCATCCCGCGCGAGCCGGTGCTCGGCGTGTTCAACCTGCAGGGCGTGGTGCTGTTCACGCTGTACTTCGCGGGCATCGCGAGCGCGATGGCGGTCGCGTGGGTGATCAAGTGGATGCGCAAGGACAAGAGCGAGCATTCGCTGATCATGGAACTTCCGTCGTACCGGATGCCGCATCCGGCCGACATCGCGATCGGGCTGTGGGATCGCGCGAGCATCTTCCTGCGCCGCGTCGGCGGCATCATCCTCGCGCTGACCGTGCTGCTGTGGTTCCTGTCGAGTTTCCCGGCGCCGCCGGAAGGCGCGACCCAGCCTGCGATCGACTACAGCTTCGCGGGCCGCATCGGCCACTGGATGACCTGGGCGTTCGCGCCGATCGGATTCAACTGGCAGATCTGCATCGCGCTGATCCCGGGGCTCGCCGCGCGCGAGGTCGCAGTGTCGGCGCTCGGCACGGTCTACGCGATGTCGGGCAGCGAGGACGCGATCGCCGAAGCGCTCGGCGCGACGATCGCGGCGCAATGGTCGCTTGCGACCGCGCTCTCGCTGCTGGCCTGGTACGTGTTCGCGCCGCAGTGCATCTCGACGCTCGCGGTGATCAAGCGCGAGACCAATTCATGGCGCAACGTGTGGATCGCCGCAGGCTACCTGTTCGCGCTCGCTTACCTCGCCTCGTTCATCACCTACCAGACGGCGAGGGCGTTCACATGAGCAGCGCGGCGCTGGTGCAGGCGATGGTGGTCTCGGCGATGGTCGCGTGGGCCGTCGGGTTCGCGCTGCGCAAGCTGTTTCCGGTGACCACTCGCCGCTGGCTCGCGTCGCTGTCGCGGCGGTTCGATCGCCCGGCGGTACCTCGCTGGTTGCGCGCGACCGCGCGCTTCATCGAACCCCGCGCCAGCACGGGCGCGAGTTGCAGCGACGGTTGTTCGAGTTGCGGCGGCTGCGGCACCAGCGAGGCCAGGCCAGCGGTCGAACCGATCCCGCTCGGCTTCCGTCCGCGCGAGAAGCACTGACGCCAGCGTTGCGCGCCTGCCGACCGAAACCATTCCGATGCCGCGCACCCGCAGGCTGGACGGCCAAAGGCCGGCCGGCGCCTTCTGACACGACGCATGCGCTCCGCGCCCCGCCGGCGCCGGGCGCACCCGAGACTGTGCGCGAATCGATCCGGTCACGCTCGACCCCCGCGCCGCGCGGGCGCTCCAGCGCGCTAGACTTCATCGGGGCGCGACCGGGTTCGCGCAGGGGAGTGAACGCGATGAACCTGTATCGTCCACGTCGATGCGCCAGTGCCATCGCCGGCATCGCCGCCACGCTCGCGCTCGCCGCGTGCGTACCTGCACCCGGAACCGCGACGCGTCCGCAGCCCGTGCAGGACGCGCAACCGGCCATCGCGCCGGCCGAAGCGCCGCTGCCCGTGCTCGTCGTGCATGTGCCGTTCCCGACGTTCATGATGACCGCGACCGACCAGGCCGGCGACTACTATTCGGTGGTGTCCAAGGCCACCTGGTCGATCGCGTCGGATGGCAGCCTGCGCCTGCTCGGCGACGGCGCCGAGCCGGTGATCGGCGGCAACGACGGGGTGGGTGACTTCGAGTGCGGCAAGCACGGTGGCGGCTTCAACCAGCGCACCGCGTGGTTCCCCTACACCGCCGTGTTCGTGCACGGTGGCACGCTGCTCGAGGTGTCGCCGCTGCACGGCGCGAAGCCCCCGCTGCGCGCGCTGTCGATCGAGGCCGAGGACGGCAGCATGATCTACCGCGGCGAGGGCGCGCGCACGCCGGAGTACAGCTACATCCCGTGCGTCGGCGCGACGCGCGTGGAGCGCGGGCATCGCCTCGACGGCTACCTCGACGCCAGCGACCGTTTGATCGTGCGCGATGCGGAAGGACGCGCGCAGGCGATCGCGTTGCCGCAACCGTTCGCGCCGTTCGTGTTCGCGCGCTACCAGGATGGCGCGATGATTCCGGTGCCGATGCGGATCGTGGTCGCGAGCGTCGACCTCGCGGCGCGTCGGGTGGTCATGCAGGTGCAGGCGACGCTGGCCCAGTCGCCCGCGATCCGCGTGCTGGAGGTCCGCGCGGTGCTTCCCGACGGCGTGCCGGGCGAGGGTGAGTCGCTCGCGCGTTACGCCGAGCGCACGCGCGCGCTGCTGGCCGACCTCGCCCGGTGCCGCGCGCCGGTCGAGCAGGCGATCGAACCCTGCGCGGACCCCACGCGCGCGCCCGACCCGCTGATCTACATCGCGCCCGATTGACCGTCGCGTGCGATGCGGCGCGTACAATGCGCGAATGGACACCTACACGCTGCACCGCGGTGATGCGCCGCTGCTGGTGAGCCTGCCGCACGACGGCAGCTTCCTGCCCGAGGAGATCGCGGCGCGGCTGCTGCCATCCGCGCGCGGCGCGCCCGATACCGACTGGCACGTTTCGCGCCTGTACGAGTTCGCGCGCGACCTCGGCGCGTCGATCCTCGTGCCGTTCCACTCGCGTTACGTGGTCGACCTCAATCGCCCGCCCGACGACACCTCGCTGTATCCGGGCCAGAACACCACCGGGCTGTGCCCGATCGTGCAGTTCAGTGGCGAGCCGGTGTACCAGGCCGGCGAGGAGCCGCAACCCGACGAGATCGCCGCGCGCGTCGCGACGTACTGGAAGCCTTATCACGAAGCACTCGCGGCGGAACTTGCGCGCTTGCGCGCGCTGCATGGCCGGGTGGTGCTGTGGGAAGGCCATTCGATCCGCAGCAGCGTGCCGTTCCTGTTCGAAGGCCGGTTGCCGGACTTCAATCTCGGCACGGCGGACGGGGCGAGCTGCACGCCGACGCTGCAGCGCCGGCTCGAGCGTGTGCTCGGCGCGCAGCAGCGCTACAGCCACGTCGTCAACGGTCGCTTCAAGGGCGGCTACATCACGCGCCACCATGGTCGGCCCGATGACGGCATCGATGCGATCCAGCTCGAACTCGCGCAGTCCAGCTACATGGATGAAGCGACGTTCGAGTACCTGCCCGAGCGCGCCGCGCCGACCCAGGCGGTGATCCGGGCGCTGCTGCAGGCCTGCCTGTAGCAGCGCCGTCGCAGTCGGTCAGGCCCGCATCGCGAGTCGCCCGGCCCGGCGCAACCCGGGGCTGAATTCGAGGTCGGCCGGAAGCACCGTCTTCGGATTGGGCGTGGAACCCGCGCCGCCGGACATCACGACGCTGTCGACGCCGAGTCGTGCGCGCGCCTGCGCGAGCAGCTCCTCGACATCGCGCGTGTCCGTCCCTGTCGCTTCGGCAAGCGCGGCCCGGCCGCGCGAGCGGCTGTAGTCGTCGAGGCATTCGAGCATCAAGGCCGCGATGTCGATGCGCGGCAGCGGCGTCGGCGAAGGCGGCGTCGCCGTGAGCGGCAGGCGCAGGCCATGCGGAGGTCGTGTCGAGGCTTCCTCGAAGGCGCGGTAGACCAGTTCGCTGCACACGACCTGCGAGTCATCGTTCCTGACCACGAGGTCGAGTGCCATGCGCAGCGCGGCATGCAGGGACGCGTCCCCCGGCAGCTTGTTGCGCACCGCGCAGATGATGCCGAGCGTGAGGAGCGACGTCATCGGATACGGACGGCCGAGATACACGTCGGCCGCGGCGAACAGAGCCGCCCGCTCGACCGTATCGCGCGCAGTCGGCCGCAACGGGCGGAACGCATCGATGTAGTGGAAGTTCCGCAGCATGCGCATGCGCTCGGCGAGCCCGGCATGCCGCACGCCGCTCGCGGCAGCCTCGATCAGCTGGTTGCCCGGGATCACCATCGCCGCGTGGCTGTAGACGCTGTCGCCGACCCATGCGATCAGCTTGGACAGTTCTCCGGTACCCATGTGCAGGAGCACGTCACCGGGAAGAAGGTCGGTCATCTGCAGGGCAGCCGGATTCGTCATGGTGTGGAAATCTCCGCGGGAGCCGGCGTCGCCGGCGAGTGCAGCGACGCGCCGACGCGATTGCGTCCTTCCGCCTTGGCGCGGTAGAGCGCGTCGTCGGCGCGCTCGATGAGTCGTTCGACGCTGTCGTTCGCACCGGCCAGCATCGCGAGTCCGATGCTGGCCGTGAGATGCAGGCGTTCGCCGTTTTCCTCGCTCTCGATCACGAGGCACTCGATCCGCCGGCGCAGCTGCTCGCCTGCCGCGATCGCCTGGTCGCTCGTGCAGTCGGGCAGGATCGCGAGGAATTCCTCGCCACCGTAACGCCCGAACGTGCGACCCGGTACGAGCCAGTCGGAAGCGACATCCGCGACCGCACGCAGGCACAGGTCGCCGGCCAGGTGGCCATGGCGGTCGTTGATCGACTTGAAGTGGTCGAGGTCGAGGAACAACAGGGCGAGCGGACGCGAGCGTGCCTGCGCCGCGGCCACGGCTTCGGCGAGGCGCGCGATCAGCGCGCGCCGGTTCAGCACGCCGGTCAGGCCGTCGTGCTCGGCGGCGCGATGGGCGATGTCGCGTTCGCGCCGAGCGTGCAGGGTCGCGTCGGCGAGGCCGAGCGTCACCACGAGGCTCGAGAACGCCATCGTGAACGGCAGGCCGTACTCGAGCCAGGGAGGCTGCGGCAGCACCAGCAGCAACTGGATCACCCGGAACGCGGTGAACGCGACCTGCGGCATCCACCCGACGAGGAAGAAGCGCGAAGCGCGGTTGCCGCGCCAGGCCGCGAGACCCACGACGACGATCGATGTCGAGGTCGAGATCAGGAACATCAGGTTGACCAGGGTCGGCAGGTAGCGGTCAAGCGCCGGTACCGACAGCAGCATCAGCACGGCTGCGACGATGAAGGGCCAGCGCATCGCGGACAGCACCGCCGCCGCGCGCGGCAGGATCCTGCGCAGGTTGCAGAACTCGAGGATGAAGGCGATCGAGAAGGCGGCGCTGAGCGTCCCGAACAACCAGGACGCCTTCTGGCCCCAGCCGGTGAACAGCGAGCCACCGGGCAGGTCGTACATCTCGCCGTTGGCGAGCAGCAGGTAGCCGAGCTGCAAGCCGGCGTAGGCGACGAAGTAGGCGAACACGCGGTCGCGCAGCGCCAGCCACAGGCACAGGCCGACCAGCACCATCGTGAACTGCACGCTGGCGAACATCGTGCTCAGCCGGACGTGGCGCAGGTCGGTACCCTGGTAGCCGGCGAGCGTGTCGACGGTGATGCGCGGGCGCCTCTGGGTGGGCCTCTCGTCGAATCGCAGGTAGACCGGCTGATCGGCGCGCAACAGGTGCGGCAACACCGCGGTCGAGGCGCGGCGCGAGAAGCGCGGCTGCAGATCGGATTGCTCATGCCACAGCAGGTGTTCGGCGTATGCGGGCGGGACGTACAGGCGGGCGCGCGCAAACTGCGCGTCGCGGATGACCAGCACCGGCGGCTCGGCCTGGTCCCAGTCGCGATCGAGCGTGAGGCGGAACCAGCGCGCCGATGCAGCCGAGGTCGCGACCCGGTCGCCTTCGATCGCACGGAAGTCTGCTTCCGCCTCTCCGCGAGCCACCGCAGCCGCGGCCGGGTCCATTCCGACTGGCAACTCGGCGATGCGCAGCGCATGCGGAGTCGCGGCCGGCGCCGCGGCATGCGCGACCAGCGCGAACAGGATCGCGAACAGGCAGGCCACGAAGATCGTGGCGAACGAGCGCTCCACGCCGGACTCCCCTGGGGCCGCGCGCGAAGCCGCGCGCGATGCACGCGCGGATGCTAGCTGCTTGCACGAGCGCGGCATAGGGCGACGACGGCGGCCGGCCGCTGCAGCCGGCGTCCTATAATCGCGGCCTGCCTTCCGGAGATCCGCGATGAATGCACCGACCCGCATCGACACCACCCGCGTGATCCGGGCCCCGCGCGGGACGCAGCTCGCATGTCGCAGTTGGCTCACCGAAGCACCGTTCCGGATGCTGCAGAACAACCTCGACCCCGAAGTCGCGGAAAATCCGGCCGAACTCGTCGTCTACGGTGGCATCGGCCGTGCCGCGCGCAACTGGGAGTGCTTCGACGCGATCCTGCGCAGCCTGCGCGAACTCGGCGACGACGAAACGCTGCTGATCCAGTCCGGCAAGCCGGTCGGCGTGTTCCCGACCCACCCGGACGCGCCGCGCGTGCTGCTTGCCAATTCGAACCTCGTGCCGCACTGGGCGACCTGGGAGCACTTCAACGAGCTCGATCGCAAGGGCCTCATGATGTACGGCCAGATGACCGCGGGTTCGTGGATCTACATCGGTTCGCAGGGCATCGTGCAGGGCACCTACGAGACCTTCGTCGAGATGGGTCGCCAGCACTACGGCGGTTCGATGAAGGGCCGCTGGATCCTCACCGCCGGGCTCGGCGGCATGGGCGGCGCGCAGCCGCTCGCGGCTTCGCTTGCAGGCGCGTGCTCGCTCACGATCGAGTGCCGCCAGGCGAGCATCGACTTCCGCCTCAAGACACGCTATGTCGACGAGCAGGCCGATGGCATCGACGATGCGCTCGCGCGCATCGAGCGGTACACGCAGGCCGGCGAAGCGAAGTCGATCGCGCTGCTCGGCAACGCGGCCGAGATCCTGCCGGAACTCGTGCGCCGCGGCGTGCGCCCGGATTGCGTGACCGACCAGACCAGCGCGCACGACCCCGTGCACGGCTACCTGCCGATCGGCTGGAGCGTCGAGCAATGGCTGGCCGCCCAGAAGGCGAACCCCGGGCAGGTGCGCGACGCCGCCAAGAAGTCGATGCGCGTGCATGTGGAGGCCATGCTCGCGTTCCACGCGCAGGGCATCCCGACCGTCGACTACGGCAACAACATCCGCCAGATGGCGAAGGACGAAGGCTGCGCGAACGCGTTCGATTTCCCGGGCTTCGTCCCGGCCTACGTGCGCCCGCTGTTCTGTCGCGGCGTCGGCCCATTCCGCTGGGTTGCGTTGTCGGGCGATCCCGAAGACATCTACAAGACCGATGCAAAGGTCAAGCAGTTGATTCCAGACGACGCGCACCTGCACAACTGGCTCGACATGGCGCGCGAGCGGATCTCGTTCCAGGGCCTGCCCGCGCGCATCTGCTGGGTCGGGCTCGGCCAGCGCCACCGGCTCGGGCTCGCGTTCAACGAGATGGTGCGCAATGGAGAACTCAAGGCGCCGGTCGTGATCGGGCGCGATCATCTCGACAGCGGCAGCGTCGCATCGCCCAATCGCGAAACCGAAGCGATGAAGGACGGCAGCGACGCCGTCAGCGACTGGCCGCTGCTCAACGCGATGCTCAACGTGGCAGGTGGCGCGACCTGGGTCTCGCTGCACCACGGCGGCGGCGTCGGCATGGGCTACTCGCAGCATTCGGGCGTCGTGATCGTCTGCGACGGGACGCCGGAAGCCGACCGGCGCCTTGCACGCGTGCTGTGGAACGATCCCGCCACCGGCGTCATGCGGCATGCCGACGCGGGTTACGGGATTGCGGCGGAATGTGCACGCGGGCAGGGACTGAAGCTGCCGATGGGCTAGGCAGGGTGGGAGCGCCAGATGGCTGGCGCTCGCCACGCCCGCGCATGACCGAGAAGCGGCGCGCCGGAGGTCCGATCGACGGCTGCGCAACGCGTCGGGCATTGCGCGCGATCCCCGGCCGGTTTGGCTCGACCTCTTGAACATGCTACAATATGCTACGTAACGCATTGAAAGCATGGAAAAAAAAGGAGGCACCCGAAATCGATCCCACCGTGATGTCGTTGTTGTTCCGCAAGCGCTCCCATGGCTCGTCGCGCCGCACGCCGGTGGCCCAGTCCCCGCGTACGAGCCCTGTCGACACGCGTTCCGCCGTGTCCGACTTCATCCCCGCAACGCACGCATTCGCACCTGCCGCGCCGACTGCGCGCCACTTCCAGCGCAGGCGCAGGCAAACCGGTTTCGGCTACGTCAGGCCGTCCGCGGCGGCGCAGCGCATGTTCCGCGTGACCTGACGGCTCGCCGCCGTCGGCAACCGACGCTGCGCGCGGCAAGCAGGCTTGCCGGCGCAGCGCGGCGCGCGATTCACTGCGTGAGTGGTGGCTCGGGCTCGAGCACGGGCCGGTTCGGGTCGAGCACGACGGGGCGGTTGGACAGCACGGCGTACTGGACTTTCCAGTCGAACGAATCGTCCGGCGTCTTGTCGCCGAAGTAGACCTCGAGTCCGCCGCTGCCGTTCAACATCACGCCGACGTCGCGGACGTGACGATCCTTGTGGCGGAAGTCGAGGTTGAAGCCGCGAATGACCGCGGTGCCCGACGGGATCGTCCTGCGTTCGCCACCCTTGGCGGTCCCGGACTGCTCGTCGATCGAAGCGAAGCGTGCCTTCGGGATGTACGCGTAGTGCAGGTCCACGCGGAAACGGTCGTCGTCGTTCTGATCGTTGAATGCGACGGTGGCGAGGCCGTTGTTCTCCTCGACCTTGATCTGGTCGATGTGATGGTCGTCGCCGACGTAGTAGATGTAGAAGCCGCGCAGCACGAATACGTAGTCGGCCCGGTTCGCCGGCGCCTGCAGCGATTGCAAAGTGACGCTGGCGAAGCCGGGTGAGCACCGCAGAAGCGTGCGGCGGAGAGCGCGCGGAACGAACGTCCGCGCAGTAGCGCGATGGCGGCGCCCTCAGTTCTTGACGGGGAAGAACGGATCGAGATCGAACACGCGTTCGCCGCCGATTTCGGACCCGGCAGTGATCGTGATGCCGATGCCGTCGGCGACGGTCAGGTAGCGCCCTTCGAAGCCGAGTCGCACGGTCACGACGCCGCTCCGACCGAGCGGGATGTCGACGATCTTGAAGGCCTTCTCCTGGCCGTCATCCCAGACCGAGAAGCGCAACTGGTCCGATCCGCCACCGCGGTCGACGCTGCCGTTGACCGACCCGCGCACGATGACTTCGACGCGCGAGTGGCTGTCGTCTGTGGCCGCGGTCTGTGTACCGGTAACGACCCAGTCGCCGGCTCGACCAACCTCTGCTCGCGTGTCCACGTCGTTTGCCATGTGAGGCCCCGGTCCGGCTGCGATCGTGGCGCGCCGGCACGGCATCGCCGCAGCCGTGCGCCACTTGCGCCAGTCTACCTCGCGACGGCGGAGACTCCAGCGAAGGCTCGACCCCGGCCCCTCTCGGAACTGTGCCCCGATCGCCTCAGTCGATCGCATCCACCGCGATCACCGTGAGCTTTCCGCTCAACGCCGTCTGCGTATGCCCGTTGCCGTCGCGGCACGAGAACTGGATCGCGCCCGCGTTGTCGAGCGTCGCGGCACCCTGGAAGGTCACGTAGCGTTCGACGCTCGTTTCGGTGCCGACGCGATACACGCCGTCGTCGAATCCGGGCGACAGGCTGCAGTCGAGACGGAAGGAGTTGCCCGGCGGGTCCGAACCCGTGCGCACCTGCAGCCGCACGAACGCGACGTAGGAACCTGCAGGCACGTTGATGTTGCCGAGCAGGACCGTCGAATTGCCGATCAGCGTGTCGGGCGTGAACGCGATGTCGTACGCACGTGCGGGGCCTGCCACGTCCGCAGCCGCCTTCATCGTCGCGCGCATCCGCTCGCGCGGCGTGATCGTCGTGAACGGGAGTCCCGACCCGGACTCGCGCATGCGCACTTCGACCCACTGGCCAGGTCCATCCGCCTGGGCGCCGATGAAATCGAGCGGCGCATCGACGCGCCCATCGCGAAGCTCGCTGCGGTCGAAGCGGATCACGTCGATCGGCAAGCCACCGTTCGGCTCGGCGTACAGCGCGAACTCGAGGTCGTAGGCTCCCTGTGCGGGAATGCCGTTGTCGAGCAACTGGCCGCGATAGGCGGCCTCGCCGACCGACGCGTCCGCCGCCGCCGCGGAAACGGAGGCGAGGCAGGCGAGGCATGCGGCCAGCCATGGCGCTTGAATGGACTTGATCATCGTGGACTCCGTGGGATGAGCGCGTGCGATCACGCGCGCGTCGGTGGGTTCGAATCGGATGCGCGGTTCAATCGAGCCCGCCGACGGACAGGACCGTGAGCTTGCCGCTCAATGCAGTCGCTTCATGCTGGTTGGCGCTGCGGCACGAGAAGCCGATGGTGCCCGCCGTGTCGAGCGTCACCGCGCCCTGGTAGGTCAGGTAGCGTTCGACCAGCGGTTCGACGCCGACGCGGTAGACGTCGAAGTCGATGCCCGGCGACAGCTCGCAATCGAGGCGATAGTTGTTGCCGGGGTTCGGGTCGTCGCCGGTTCGCGCTTGCAGTCGCACGAATACGGCATAGGATCCGGCCGGGACCGAGACACTGCCGAGTTCGACCGATTGGTCTCCCAGTGGCACGTCGGAGGGGAACGTGAAGTCGTACGACATGGACAGGTCGAACCCGTCTGCGAAGATCGCGTCGCCCGCGCCGCCGCGGCCGACTGTGCGCACGCCGAAGCGCGCGCCGGGAGCGGACGCAGACCCCGGCGCCGCCGCCTGGTCGGCTGGTCCGGTGCCGCGCGCCACGACCGCGCCCGATCGAACCGCAAACCGATCGGCCGCCTGGGCCTGCGGGGGAGCCAATCCGACAATCACGAAGGCGACGCCCGCGATGATCCGGGGCAGGGCGCCGCCCAGGGCAAGCAGGTCCAGCGGACGCCGCGTGCGCGCGGGTGCTGCGTGGGTCATCGATCGCCTCCGGCCATGTCTGTTGCGTATCGGGATGCCATTCGGAACCGGCTCCCGTCTTGCCATCCACGCAAGCAAGTCCGCACAGGGGCCACTTCGAACGGTGGAGGGGCACGCGGTGCCGCGAGGCTGCGGTCGCGGGTCGCGATCAGGACCGAGCCGGTGACCCCTTCCGACGACATCGGCGCGAGCCGTCTGCAACTTCCACCGGGTCCGTGGCCGACTCTGCTTGAATGCCTCTGCGAGCGCTTTCCCGCGGTCAGCCGCGAGGCCTGGCGCGACCGCTTCGCGCGCGGACGGGTGCTGGATGCCTCGGGCAGGCCATTGGCCGTCGACACGCCCTATCGCCCCGGTGTCGACGTGCGCTATTTCCGCGAAGTCATCGACGAGCCGGCGATTCCGTTCGAGGAAGCCGTGGTGCACGCGGACGAACATCTCGTGGTCGCGGACAAGCCCCACTTCCTCCCGGTGATGCCCGCCGGGCGTTTCGTGCGCGAGACGCTGCTCGCGCGACTGACGCGGCGGCTCGGCAATCCCGATCTCGTGCCGCTCCATCGCATCGACCGCGACACCGCGGGCCTCGTGCTGTTCTCCGCGAACCGCGACACGCGCAACGCTTATCAGTCGCTGTTCCGCCTGCGACTCATCGTGAAGGCGTACGAGGCGATCGCGCCAGCGCTGCCGGAGCGGGTCTTTCCACTCGTTCATGCTTCGCGGTTGCGGGCGGGCGAACCATTCTTCCGCATGCACGAGGTCGAAGGTCCGGCGGACAGCGAGACGCGCGTCGACGTCGTCGAGCGCGCCGCCGGCGCGTGGCGTTATGCACTCGAGCCCGTCACCGGACGCAAGCACCAGTTGCGCGTGCACATGGCCGCACTCGGCGCGCCGATCGCGAATGACCGCCTGTATCCGGAGCTCGCGCGCGTGGACGACGACGACCCTGCAAGGCCGTTGCAGTTGCTGGCGCGGCGACTCGCGTTCGTCGACCCGCTCAGCGGAGCCGCACGGTGTTTCGAAAGCCTGCGGCGGCTCGAGCTGCCGTGATCACCAGTCCGTCGGTGCGTAGTCCTTGAGGAACTGTCCCCACACGTGCTCGCCGGTGTTGAAGCCGTGGATGATCGGGTCGACGATGCGCGCCGCGCCATCGACGATGTCGAGCGGCGGGTGGAAACGCTCTTCGACGATCTTGCGCGCGGCGATCTCGGCCGGATCCTCGTCGGTCACCCAGCCGGTGTCGACGCTGTTCATGTGGATGCCGTCGCCGTGGTAGTCGGCTGCCGAGGTGCGCGTCATCATGTTGAGCGCGGCCTTCGCCATGTTCGTGTGCGGATGCTTGGTGGTCTTGAAGTTGCGGTAGAACTGGCCCTCGACCGCGGACACGTTGACGACGTGCTTGTCGCGCTCGGGCGTGCGCAGCATCAGCGCCTTGAGCCTCGCGTTGATGATGAACGGCGCGACCGCGTTGACGAGCTGGGTTTCGAGCAACTCGACCGACGGCACCTCGTCCATCTGCAGTCGCCATGAATTGCGGCCGCGCAGGTCGACCTGCTGCAGGTCCTGGTCGAGCCGGCCTTCGGGAAACAGGTGCGCCTGGCCGAGCAGTTCGTCGGGCAGCAATGGCACTTGCGAGAGCTCGGCCGCGCGCACGAGTCCGGCGGCATCGGCGAGCGCATGGCGGTGCGCCGACAAGCCTTGCGCGGCGGCATCGCCGACGAGGTCGGCGCCACGCAGGCCTTCGTAATGGCCGATCAGCTTCCGCACGTCCGCGGGCATGTCGCGCAGCGAGGCGGTCTCGGCCGCCATCATGTGCGCGTAGAACGCGGGCGGCCGGCGCACGGTCTGGCAGGCGTTGTTGATGATGAAGTCGAGGCGCTCGCGCGTCGCGAGCAGTTGCGCGCAGAACGCTTCGACGCTCGGCGTGTGGCGAAGGTCGAGTCCGAACACCTCGAGGCGGTGGCCCCATTCGGCGAAATCGGGTTCCGTTGCATAGCGCGCCGCCGAATCACGAGGGAAACGCGTCGTCACGATCAGCGATGCGCCCGCGCGCAGCAGCTTGAGCCCGGCCTGGTAGCCGATCTTGACGCGTCCGCCGGTCAGCAACGCAACGCGTCCGCGCAGATCCGCGGTCTCGGTGCGCTTGAAGAAGTTGAGCTCCGCGCAGGTCGGGCACAACTGGTCGTAGAAGTGGTGCACGCTCGTGTACTTCTGCTTGCAGACGTAGCAGTGCAGGCGCTCCGGCGATTCGATGCGCGGTGGTGCCGGCGGCGCGTGCGCCTGCCCATCGAGCTGCGTCGGCGGGCAGGGCGGGAACACGTTCGGCGTGCTGAACACCGGCTTGCGCCGCAACGTGCGGATGCCGGTCTGGTCGAGCAGGGCTTCGGTGCGACGCGCCTTCTCCTGCGATTGCTCGCGGGCCTGCAGCTTGGCCTGGCGGCGTCGCGCGCGCGGCTCCGGGTGATGCACGAGCGCGACGGCCTTGAGCAGGCGCTCGCGACCGTCGCTCGGCAGCACGCCGAGGACACCGCGGTCGGCCACGATCGCTTCGAGCAGTGCGAGCGTGGCGTCCAGGTCCCGCGCGATCGCGGCGGGGTCGGGGTCCGCGTCGCGCGTGCTTCGGGCGTCGGGCGTGCTGGCTTGGGTCGTCAAGATCGTTCCGGAGTGCATTGGATCGCGCATTATCTCCCGGCCACTGCGCCAGGCGCGAACGGATCTTCTCCAGCCCCTCGCCCTGAGCGCCGCCGAAGGCGGAGTCGAAGGGCCGCACGAGGACGGATCGCTGTACGCGGGCGCTTCGACGCCGCGGCCCGCGGCCGCTGCGCGCAGCGCGAACGGGTCTTCTCCAGCCGTTCGCCCTGAGCGCAGGCCGAAGGCGGAGTCGAAGGGCCCGGTCGGGACGGGCGCAGGCGCCATCGCGATAGACTGGGCGCTTTCGCGAGGCTTCAGGCAGATGGCGATCGAAACACCCCGACCCGTCGTGCTTCGCATCGACTACGTCTCCGACGTGGTCTGTCCATGGTGCGCGATCGGGCTCGCGGCGCTCGAGCAGGCGCTCGCGCGCACGCGTGGCGAGGTCGACGCCGAGATCCATTTCCGCCCGTTCGAACTGAATCCCGATCTCGGCCCCGAAGGCGAGGACATCGGCGAGCACCTCGCTGCGAAATACGGCCTGTCCGCGGCGCAGCTTGCGGAAAACCAGGAGCGGATCCGCCAACGTGGTGCCGAGCTCGGTTTCGTCTTCGGCAGCGAGCGCCGCCGCATCCACAACACCTTCGATGCGCACCGGTTGCTGTACTGGGCCGGGCTCGAGGGCGGCCGCCAGGCCGCGTTGAAACATGCGTTGCTCGGCGCGTATTTCACCGAAGGTCGCGACATGTCCGATGCCGCCACGCTGGTCGGCATCGTGGCGGAGGCAGGACTCGACCCGGCCCGTGCGCGCGAAATCCTCGGCTCGGACGAGTTCGGCGCCGAGGTCCGCGCCGACGAAGCGCTGTTCCAGCGCAGCGGCATCCGCGGCGTGCCCGCGATCATCTTCGAACGCCAGCACCTGGTTTCGGGCGGCCAGCCGGTCGAGGTGTTCG
>DAIOWG010000021.1:0-1630 GCA_036758645.1 Dokdonella sp.
TCACGTGCCCGGATCCCGTCGTTGATGCCACGTTGAACTTCATGACGCTGACGACTACCACGACGGTGGCGTCTTGCTATGACTATGGCACCACGAATGACGCCACGGGCAATCCCACAACGGATACCACCGGGCTCGCCGTGGTTCATGACAACAAAGTCATCGAACTGCCTGTCGGCACCGACACCACCGACCAGTTTAGCGACTTCCTGTCCGGCTCGACGTCTGGCTCCACCAGCGGCGAGTTTGACGTCATCGCCGACGGCACCGGCGGCTTCTACCTGCTGTTCAAGTTCGGCAGCGGCCAGGAGGGTGACCTGTGGTGGTTCGTGTTCGAGCTCGACAGCCTCGTCGTCACGATGTCCGCGCCGAGCGATTTCCAGCTGAAGCAGATGCTCGACATCCTCCGCGCGCGATTGACGGCGCGCCAGATCGACGTCCGCACGATGGATGTCGCCGAGCCCGAGATCAATCTCGCGACCGCAAGGCAGAAGATCACCGTCAAGCAGGGCCTCGAGCAGCCGGTCGCCAAGAAGATCGTGGCCGCGATCAAGGCCGCCAAGCTCAAGGTCGAGGCGCAGATCAACGGCGACAAGCTGCGCGTGACCGGCAAGAAGCGTGATGACCTGCAGACCGCGATCGCGCTGCTGCGCAAGTCCGAGTTCGAGGTCCCCCTGCAGTTCGACAATTTCCGGGACTGAACCCGGCCGGGGGCCGGCGGCCGGAATCGGAAGGTCGGGATGGCGGTGGACGCGGAAGTCGCCACGCAGAAGATGGCGCGACGGGAACGCGGAGCGCGCACGCCTGGGTGTCCCTTCGTTTCCCGCCAGGTTCAGTCGTGCGCATTGCTGCACCGGATCGGGGGAACCAGGGGGAGAAACAGCATGCGGCGTGTCGCGGCAATCGCAGCGCTCTCGATCGTCCTCGCGGCGTGCGTCGCGGCGCCGCCACGCAATCCGCTGGCGACCTGGGTGCCTTCGCCGAACCACGAACTGCGGCGGCCGATCCTGATCGTGCTGCATGCGACCGAGCAGGATTCGGTGCAGGAGAGCCTCGATACGCTGCGGTCGCGCAATGGCGGCGGACCCGTCAGTGCGCACTACCTGATCGGGCGCGACGGCCACCGCTACCAGCTCGTCGCCGACCACGATCGCGCGTGGCACGCGGGCGCGGGACGCTGGGGCACGATCACCGACGTCAACAACGCGTCGATCGGGATCGAGCTCGACAACGATGGCCGTGCACCGTTCCCGCCGCAACAGATCGACAGCCTGCTCGAGCTGCTCGAAGACCTCTGCACGCGCCTGCGCATCCCCCGCACGCAGATCATCGCGCACGCGGACATGGCGCCGACGCGCAAGGTCGATCCCGGCGCGAAGTTCCCGTGGCAGCGGTTGGCCGACGCGGGCTTCGGCGACTGGCCGAACGACATGCAGGGATCGCCTCCGCCGGGCTTCGATCCCTGGATCGCGCTGCGCCTGTTCGGATATCCGCTCGACGATCGACCCGCGGCCGTGCGCGCATTCCACCTGCGCTTTCGCGGCATCGACAGCGAAGTGCTCGATGACGAGGACCTGCGGATCCTGCATGCGCTGACGCGTGGCGCCCAGTAGGCTGGACGCGCGCAGCG
>DAIOWG010000021.1:1730-17879 GCA_036758645.1 Dokdonella sp.
TGCGGATCCTGCATGCGCTGACGCGTGGCGCCCAGTAGGCTGGACGCGCGCAGCGCGGCCGGCGCCCTTTGCGCGTCGAAGCAAGAGCGGCCGGCCGACCTTCGGTCGTCCAGCCTACTCATGCCGATGCCGGCTCGTCGCGCGCAGCGCGGCCGGCGCCCTTTGCGCGTCGAAGCAAGAGCGGCCGGCCGACCTTCGGTCGTCCAGCCTACTCATGCCGATGCCGGCTCGTCGCGCGCAGCGCGGCCGGCGCCCTTTGCGCGTCGAAGCAAGAGCGGCCGGCCGACCTTCGGTCGTCCGGCCTACGGGTGCGGGTCCTCGCGCGCGAAGATGCGGCCGACTTCGGCCGGATCGAGCATGCGCCACTCGCCAACTCCGAGGTCACCGAGCTGCAAGCCGCCGATCGCGCTCCGATGCAGCGTGACGACATGGTTGCCGACCGCGGCGAACATCCGTCGCACCTGGTGGTAGCGGCCTTCACGGATCGACAGGCGCGCGCGACGCGGTCCGAGCCGTTCGAACCCGGCCGGTTCCAGCGCAACGGTTTCCGATTCCAGCATCAACGTGCCGCTCGCGAACACCTCGGCCTCGTCTCCGCGCAGGTCCTGCGCGAGCGTGGCTTCGTAGACCTTCGCGACGTTCGCACGCGGCGAGATGATCCGGTGCAGCAGCGCGCCGTCATCGGTGAACAGCAGCAGCCCCGACGTGTCGCGATCGAGCCGGCCGACCGTCGACAGCGCGGGATCGCGCGCGCGCCAGCGCGGCGGCAGCAGGTCATGGACGATGCGGCCGGCGTCGCGCGTGGAACAGGTGAAACCGATCGGCTTGTGCATCATCAGCACGAGGCCCGCGGGCGGATCCAGCGGTTCGCCGTCGATGCGCACGTCGTCGTGCTCGACGCGATCGTCCGCGTACAGCACCTCGCCCGCCGCGTCGGTGATGCGACCTTCGCGGAACATCGCGGCGACGTTCTTGCGGCTGCCGTACCCGAGGTTCGCGATCCGCTTGAGCAGCTTCACGCGCGCACCCCGCGCGCCGCGATCACCTTGTAGCCCGCGCGCTCCGCGACGCGATGCACCTCGCCGAAACGCGCCGCGAGCGTCGACTCGTACGGCAGGTGGCGGTTCGCGACCAGCCAGAGTTCGCCGTCGTCGCGCAGCGCCTTCGACGCTGCCGTGATGAAGGCCTGGCCCAGTTCGGGACGGTCGGCGCGGCCCTGGTGGAATGGCGGATTGCTGACGATCGCGTCGTAGCGGCGCTCGAGTCCCTGTGCGACGTCGTGCCAGAACATCGACGTCGCGACGCGACGGCCCGCAGCGGCCATCGCGCGCTCGAGATTGCGCCGTGCAGGCTCCAGCGCGCGCTGGTCGGCTTCGTACAGGTCGATTGCATCGACGCGTGCGCAGCGCCGCACGAGTTCGGTCGAGAGATAGCCGTAACCCGCGCCGAGGTCCGCCACGTGGCCGTGCAACGTGGCCGGCAGGTGTTCGGCCAGCAGCGCGGAGGCTGGATCGATGCGGTCCCAGGCGAACAGTCCTGGCCGGCTCACGTAGCGGCCGTCGAGGATCGGCTGGATCGCATCGAGGGCGAGCCATGCATCGAGCTGCGCGTCATCCGGGTGCTCCCCGACAGGTGCGCTCCAGAACACGCGGCACTTGTGCTTGGACAGGCTGCGCACCGGCCCCGCAAGGCGCGCGAGGTCGGCCTCGCCCGAGCGCGCGCCTTCGCTGTTGGACTGGCACGCGACGACGATCCCGGCGGGCGCCGCGTGGCGCACCGCGCGCGCGAGCAGCGCGCGCGCCTCGTCGCGCTGGCGTGGGGGGAGCACGAGCACCAGCGGGAAGCGTCGATCGGCAGCCACTGGCGACGCCGCCTGCATGCGGTACTGCGCGAGCTCGTCGTTCGCGGGCTTGAAGCCCTGCTCGCAGGTGAATGCGCCGCGCGGCCACGCATGCAGCCATGCGCCGGCCCGCGCTCGCAGGAACAGCACGTCGCCCTTGCCTGGTGGAAACGCGACTTCACCTTCGGCCAGCGGCAGGAACAGCGCCTCCAGCGCCGCGTCGTCGGACGTTGCCACCGGCGTCAGCCCTTGCGGCCGCCGCGCTCGAGCATCGCCTTGAGATCCGCGAACGGATTGCCGGTGGCGGGCGCGACGCGCGCGTCACCCGCATCGCCCTCGACGTGATCGATGTAGCGCGAATGCTCGTTGTCGTGGCAGTACAGGCAGAGCAGTTCCCAGTTGCTGCCGTCGGGCGGATTGAAGTCGTGGTCGTGGTTGCGATGGTGCACGGTGAGCTCGTGCAGGTTCGAGCGCGTGAACTCGCGCGCGCAGCGACCGCAGATCCACGGGTACATCCCGAGCGCGCGTTCGCGGTAGCCGTGGCCTCGCCGTTCGGCGTCGCGTCGCGCCTTGGCGACGATTCCGTCGAGCTTTGCGTTGTCGATGCGTGGCTTGTCCATCGATGCCTCCGGCCCCGGCCGCATTGTAGGAGCGCACCCTCTGCGCGACCACACCGGTGCGCTCCGGCGGTGCACACCGCTTCACCCCGCTGCAGCGCCTCGTCGGCGCGCAGAAATGCGCTACGCCGCAGCGCGCTTGCGTGTCTCGCTGCCGCCGTTCGACCCGCGCGCGCGCAGCCATGCGGCGTATTCGTCGAGGTCGCCCTTGAACGCCTCGACCCGGCCGTCGGCGACGCGCCAGAACGTGTCGCAGACCAGACCCGTCAGATGGCGATCGTGCGAGACCAGCACGATGGCACCATCGAAGTCGCTGAGCGCCTCGGCCAGCGCTTCGCGCATCTCGAGGTCGAGGTGGTTGGTCGGTTCGTCGAGCAGCAGCACGTTCGGCTTGCGCCAGGCGATCAGCGCGAGTGCGAGCCGCGCGCGTTCGCCGCCGGAAAAGCCGTCGATGACTTCGAATGCGCGATCGCCGCCGAAGTTCCAGCGGCCGAGGAAGTCGCGGAAATCCTGGGTCGACACGCCCGGCGCGATGTCGCGCAGGTGATCGATCGGCGTCTGCCCCTCGTGCAGCGATTCCACCGTGTGCTGCGCGAAGTAACCGAGCACCATGTCCGGATGCGCGGTGCGCTCGCCGCCGAGCGGTTCGAGTTCACCGACGAGGGTCTTGACCAGCGTCGACTTGCCGGCGCCGTTCGGCCCGAGCAGGCCGATGCGGTCGCCTGCTTCGAGACCGAACTTCACGTTCTCGAGGATCACCGCATGTCCGTGGTCTTCGACCACCGCATGGTCGGACGGCCCCGCATGCGCGGCGCCACGCAGCGGATAGCCGGCATCGACGTGGTTGAGGCGCAACAGCGAGTGCGGGACCTTCGCCGGCTCGGCGAAGTTGATGCGGATCTGCCGCTCGGCGCGCACCGCCTCGGTGCCCGCGAGCTTGGCCAGGCGCTTGACGCGCGATTGCGCCTGCTTTGCCTTCGCCGCGCTCGCCTTGAAGCGGTCGATGAACGACTGCAGGTGCGCGCGCTCGGCCTGCTCTTTCTCGAACGTGATCTGCTGCAGGCGCAGGTGCTCGGCGCGCTGGCGCTCGAAGCTCGTGTAGTCGCCGCTGTAGAGCTTTGCGCGTCCGTCGTTCAGGTGCAGCGTGTGCGAGCAGAGGCCATCGAGGAACTCGCGATCGTGCGAGATCATCAGCAGCATGCCCGGGTATTTCTGCAGCCACTGCTCGAGCCAGAGCACCGCGTCGAGGTCGAGGTGGTTGGTGGGTTCGTCCAGAAGCAGCAGGTCGGACGGCATCATCAGCGCGCGCGCGAGGTTCAGGCGCACGCGCCAGCCGCCGGAAAACTCCGACACCGCCATCTGGTGGGTCTCGGCGCGGAAGCCGAGCCCGTGCAGCAAGCGGCCGGCTCGCGCGGTCGCATCGTAGCCGTTGAGTTCGGCGAGCTTCTGGTGCGCGGCCGCGACCGCGTCCCAGTCCTCGGCGGCGGTCGCTTCCGCCTCGGCCTGCAGCACCGCATGGATCTCGGTATCGCCCGACACGACGAAGTCGATCGCGGCATCCGGCAGCGAAGGTGTTTCCTGCGCGACGCTCGCGATGCGCAGCCGGTTCGGAAGGTCGATGTCGCCCTTGTCCGGCTCGACCTCGCCCATCACCACCGCGAACAGGCTCGACTTGCCGCAGCCGTTGCGGCCGACCACGCCGACCTTCGCGCCCGCGTGCAAGGCGACGTCGACCTCGGACAACAGCAGGCGCTCGCCGCGGCGCAGCGAAAAGTTTCGGAAGGCGATCATGGGGTTGCCGGGATTGCGAAGGCGCGCATTGTAGCCGTTCGCTGCGGTCCCGGCTGGCGGAACAGGCGAAGGAAGCGTCAAACACCGCAACGCGCCGCACGCAAGGTACAGATGTAGGAGCCCACCCTGTGGGCGACCCGCGCAGGCAACCGGTCGTTCGCGGGTTCCCGGATCCCGCGAATCGCGCACAGGGTGCGCTCCTACCGCGTGCGCTGCCCAGGGTTTCGGAGCGCTGGAAGGTGCCGCCAGGCCGCGGCCAGCACGAGCAGCGCGGCGAGCAGCAGCAGCGTCGCGGGGGAACCGATCGGGACCGCGCGCACCACGGCGCCGCGGCATGCGCTCGGCATCGGCGCAGCGCCCGGACCGGGCCACTCGGCCGCGAATGCGGCTGCGTCGGCGCAGGTGACTGTGCGGTCGCCGTCGAAGTCGGCCGCGAGGCAGGCTTCGGCGCCGGCCTCGCCGACGTTGAGGCAGGCTTCGAGTCGTCCGGCGTCGCCGCCATCGAGAACGCCGTCGCCGTCGAAGTCGCCGCGCAGGAAACCGCCGAGCGCGAGCGTCGCGTTCGCCATCTCGACCGGCGGCGAGCGCCCGCTCTGCTCCCACAGGTCGTACAGCGTGTCGCCCCAATGGTCGCTCGTGTTGCCCTCGCGCAACGCTTCGATGTAGTGGCGCGTCGCGGTCTGGTAATGCACCGCGACGCGCACTTGCGCGGCGCCCTCGGGCAACCGGAAGCGCGCGTCATCCCAATGCTGGCCGTCCGCGTAAGCTCGCCCCACCGCCGGCGCACCGGCCGCTGCGTATGCCGCGTTGGCGAAGCCGCGTGGCGGAATGCGGGTGTCCTTGACCACCGTGTCGGCGAGCGCCATGTGGGTGGTGCGTCCCGCGTCGTGGCCGGTCAACGCCGCGGCCGCCGCGGAGAGCCCGACCGCCATCTCGTAGACGACGGTGCCGGATTCATCGAGTTCAGCGGTCTGCGGGTCGTAGTGCCCGTAGGTCTGCAGCAGGCCGCCGCCCGCATCGAGCACCTGCACCTCGACCCAGGCGCGGCGACCCTCGATATGGCCCGTCGGCAGCTTGTGGCCGCTCTCGTTGATCACCCGCGCGCGCAGCACGCCGCCGGGTTGCTGTTCGAGTTCGAGCGAGGCGGCGCGTCGCAGCATGTCGTCCGCGCGCTCCATGCCGACCGCGATCGCGGCCTGGTCGACCGCTGGATCGTCGGCGTAATAGCGCCCGATGATGTCGAGCACCCACGAGGACGCTCCCGCGAAATCGTGGCTGCGAAGATCCGGCCGTTCGGGTCCGCTGCTGCAAGCCATGCCGCTGCGCACCGGCATGTGGCAGTCCTGGCAGCTCGATACCACGCCGCCGCCTTCGCCGCCGAAGCGCCCGCCCATGTCGACGCCGCCGGCCGCGAACTCGGACAATCGCCATTCCGAATAGGTGCGCTCGAGCGGGAACTGGTGCGCGAGGTCTTCGCTGTCGGACGGCGTGTCCAGTGCGTTGTAGCGGTAGCTGCCATCGTCCTGGCGCGAGACCGCGACATTGCCGACATCGTGGCAGGTTCCGCACAGTGCACTGCTGCGGTGGTAGGGCGAGGTCAGGAGTTCGTGCGAGGGCGCCGCGTCGGGTCGCGGACCGCGCCTTACGCCGGCCGGATCGAGCACGAACATCGCATTGCCGGTGTACGCCGGTACCGCCGCGAGCGCGGCGAGCACCGATTCGTCGCGATCGGGGCTGCTGCCGGGCCGGAAGGTCGGGTCGACCATCGAATGGCAGAAGTGGCAGTCCACGCCTTCGCGGTCGCGATCGGACAAGGTGCTGCCGTCGGGAACCGCGACATTGCCGCTGACGACCGCCATCGGCACGTGGCAGCGCAGGCAGAACGAACCGACGTTGGCGACGTCCTGGTTCGCGGTCGCGAGCTGCGCGTAGAACAGCGGATCACGCCCGGCCTGCGCCATCAGGCTGCCGCGCCAGCTGTCGGACGGCGCGGCGTCGGAGCCGGTGTTCGCATGGCAGGCCGAACAGACCTGCGGCGACTGGAATGCGTCCGAATGCGCATCACCCGGCTGGGTGCCGGGCACGAGGAAATCCCTCTGCGTCATCGGAATCGGATCGGCCACCGCCTGCGCGGCGAACCACGCAGCCGCCATCCACGCCGCGTGCCGTAAGCCACGCGGTACACGAGCGCTGGCCATCTCCCCTCTCCCCGTCGCCGCGATGGGGCATCCTCGTGGCGCTCGCGGCGGCCGGCCCTGATCTGGATCAAGAACCGGCCGCTGCTTCCCACGCGCAAGGGTCGATGCCGGTCGCTAGACCCCGAGACCTGCCGCGAGCTCGAACGACCGCACGCGCGCCGCGTGGTCATGGATGTTCGCGGTGAGCATGAGCTCGTCCGGACGGTGGCGCGCGACGAACGCGCGCAGACCCTCGCGCACGGTCTCCGGGCTTCCGACGACCGAGCATGCCAGCGCGTTCTGCACGCCGGCCTTTTCCTGCGGCGTCCAGTACGCCTCGATGTCGTCGATCGGCGGCGGTACCAGCCCGAGCCTGCCGCGACGCAGGTTCACGAAGCTCTGCTGCAGCGTCGTGAACAGCCGACGCGCCTGCGCATCGTCGTCCGCGACGATCACGTTCAACGCGAGCATCGCGTGCGGCCGATCGAGGCGCGCCGACGGTCGGAATTCGCGCCGGTAGAGATCGAGCGCGACCTCCATCGCGTCGGGCGCGAAATGCGACGCGAACGCGAACGGCAGGCCGAGTGCGGCCGCGAGGCGCGCGCTGAAGAGGCTCGAGCCGAGCAGCCAGACCGGCACCGGAATGCCCGCGCCGGGCACCGCGCGCACCGCCTGTCCCGGCTGCGCCGGCTCGAAATAGCCGAGCAGTTCGAGCACGTCGTTGGGAAACGCGTCCGCGCTGTCGAAGTAGCGGCGCAGCGCCTTCGCGGTCGGCTGGTCGGTGCCGGGCGCGCGGCCGAGGCCGAGATCGATGCGGTCGGGATGGAGCGAGGCGAGCGTGCCGAACTGCTCGGCCACCTGCAGCGGCGCGTGGTTCGGCAGCATGATGCCGCCCGCGCCGACGCGGATCGTCGACGTTCCGCCTGCGACGTGGCCGATCAGCACCGAGGTCGCCGCGCTCGCGATCCCGGGCATGTTGTGGTGCTCGGCGAGCCAGTAGCGCCGGTAGCCGAGGCGCTCGGCATGGCGCGCGAGGTCGAGCGTGTTGCGGAACGAGGTCGCGACGTCGCTGCCTTCGCAGACAGGCGCGAGATCGAGGATCGAGAGGGGAATCATGCGCACTCCTGCACGGCACTGCACCCGAGATGGGGTCGTTGCGATCGAATTCGAGTCATCCGCGCGCGCGGTGCCGCGACGCGTATGATCGGCGCGCCCCCGCACCGGGACCAGGAATGAACCGCGACCTCAATCCGCAAGCCGAGCAGATGGGCGACGAGTCGATGGCGCGCAACCTTGCGTTCCAGGCGCAGGCGATCTGGCCGCAGGAACGGGCGCTGTTCGATCGCTACGCGCTCGACGGCGAATTGCGCATCCTCGACCTCGGTTGCGGCACGGGCGAGATCACGCGACGGCTCGCGCATCGCTATCCACGCGCGAGCGTCGTCGGCGTCGACATCCTCGAAGGCAACCTCGCGCTCGCGCGCGCGGCGAACCAGGGCCTCGAGACGCGCGTGCAGTACGAAACCGGCGATGCGTTCGCACTCGCGCAGGCGGATGCGAGCTTCGACCTGGTCGTCTGCCGGCACCTGTCGCAGGCCGTCCCCGAGTTTCCGCGCGTGCTCGACGAGATCGGCCGCGTGCTGCGCGCGGGCGGCTGGCTGCACCTGTTGTCCGAGGACTACGCGATGCTGCGGATGCCACGCGGCAGGCGGGATCCGGACCGCTTCTGGGTCGACGTGGTGCTGCCCTATCTCGAATCGATGGGATGCGATGGCCGCATCGGCCGCCATTCGCCGCCGCTGCTCGCGGCGCGCGGCTACCACGACATCGCGATCGACTACGTGATCGTCGACACCGAGCGCGTGCCGCGCGCCACCTTCGGCGGCATCCTGCGCGCGTGGCGCGATGGCTACGTCGACGTGCTCGCGGCCGCCGGTCGCCTCGACCCGGTCGACGTGCGCGCCGAGTTCGATGCGATGATCGGCGCGATCGAAACGCCGCCGAACTACGCGGTCTGGCATGTGCCGGTGATCTCGGCGCGGCGCCCCTGACCGCGAGTGCGTGCGCAGTCCACGCATGTCCGATCGGGGTTGAAGCCCCGAGCTCCTGGCGCGAACGGTGCGCGTGCGATCAGCGCACGCCGTGCGATTCCCCTTCATCGCGCAGGCTGAACGGCGTGAAGCGCGTGCGCTCGTCGTAGACATCCACGCCCTCGCGCCGCTTGAGGAAACCGACCACCGCATACGTGACCGGCGTGAACGCGACCTCGACCAGCACCTTCATCGTCCAGTTGAACGCGATCACGGCTAGGATCGTCTCGCCTTCCCAGATTCCGATGAACGCGATCGGGTAGAACACGAGGCTGTCGATGCCCTGCCCCACCATCGTCGAGCCGATCGTGCGCGTCCACAGCCAGCGCCCGCGGGTCCAGATCTTCATCTTCGCGAGCACGTAGGAGTTGGTGAAGTCGCCGAGCCAGTAGCCTGCCATCGAGGCGGCGACGATGCGCCAGGTACTGCCGAACACGGTTTCGAGCGCGGGCTGCAGCGTCGCGTTGAACGGCTCGTCCGGGCTCGGCGTCATCGACAGGATGACCCAGGTCATGAAGCTCGCGAACGCGAGGCCCGCGAAGCCGGCCCAGATCGCGCGGCGCGCGCGCGCGTAGCCGTACACCTCGGTCAGCACGTCGCCGAAGATGTAGCTGACCGGGAAAAACAGGTTGCCGGCGCCGAAACTCAGCGCGCCGAGCAGCGGCAAGGTGACCGTGCAGACCTTGGCCGGCCCGATCAGGTTGGAGCACAACAACACCGCGACCATGCCGCCGACGAGCAGGTCGTAGTAACGAAAACCGCGCACGCTGGACGCGGTGGTGATCGACGCCATCGGATTCCCCTGCCGGATGCCGGCATGGTAGCCGGCAGGGTGCACCGATGCGATGGTTACAGCCGATCGATCGCGGGCGCGGCACCGCCGAACCACGCGCGTTCGAACGCGGTGCGCGTCGCCTGCTCGGACGCGGCGTCGCCCTTGCGCCGGTAGACCTCGGCCAGGCCCGCGAGCGCCCAGCCGTTGCCGCGCACGCGCGCGAGCGATCCACGCAAGGCCTGCTCGGCCTGGTCGAGCTGGCCCTGGCGCAGGCGCACCGAGCCCAGCGACTGGCGGATCGGGTAGTACCAGTACGGCGGCTCCATGTAGGACAGCGAGTCCTCGACCGCGATCGCGGCCTCGTACGCGTTCGCCGCCGCCGCGAGATCGCCTTCGGCGTCGGCCAGGCGCGCGGTCGCGACGAGCTTGGCGGTCTGCACGATCTCCTTGCCCGGCACGTGCCAGTCGGCGTACGGCTTGAAATCGGCGGTGCCTTCGAGCTTCGCGATCTCCGCGATCTCGCGGCGTGCCGCCTGCGCGTCACGCTTCGACACGTACGCGAGCGCGCGCGCGTAGTGCGCCAGCGCCGACACCAGCACCTGGTTCGCAGGCGGCACCTTCAACGCGAGCACCGTGTCGGGCGCACTGAACACCGCATGCGCGAGATGGGGCGCGGCCTTGATCGGTTCCAGCGACGGGAAGTTCGCGACGACCGCATCGTCGAGCGAGGCATCGAGGCGCGTCGCCGCGTCGATCGCGGTCGGGCCGTCACCGCCCATCTGCGCCGACACCAGCACGAAATGGATGTTGTGCGGGTAATAGGCAAAGCGGTACATCGGATCGGAAGGCGAGGTGCGGAAGTAGGCATCATCGGCCGCGATCGCGGTCTTGTTGACCGCGAGCGCCTCGCGGTACATGCCGAGCCTGAAATAGATGTGCGCGGGCATGTGCACGATATGCCCCGCGCCCGGCATCAGTGCCGCGAGCCGGCGCGCGTGCGGCAACGCGCGCTCGGGCTCGGCCGAGGCCTCGACTGCATGGATGTACAGGTGGATCGCTCCGGCGTGCGAGGGATTGCGCGCGAGCACCTTCTCGAGGGTCGAGAAGATCTCGCCGCCACGCGCCTTCGGGCGCGTGCCCGCCGCTTCCCAGTAGTCCCACGGCTGCGTGTCCATGACCGACTCTGCGTACAGCGTCGCGATCGTGTCGTCGTCGGGGAAGCGCGCGGAGACCGCCTTCATCGCATCGGCGAACGCGCCATCGAGCGCCGCGCGATCCGCGGCCGGGTCGTTCGAATAGCGCTTGCGCAGCGCCTCGATCAGCGCGCGATCCTTCTCCGGCGCGGAGTGCGCGAGCTGCACCGCCTTGCCGAGCGCGGCCCACGCGGGCGCCACCGCGTCGGGCAACATCGGTGCATTGATGTTCGGACCCAGCACGAAGGCCTCGCCCCAGTGCGCGAGCGCGAATGCGGGATCGGCCTGCTGCGCGGCGCGGAATGCACGCTGCGCCTCGGCATGGTTGAACGCGAAGGCCCAGCGAAGGCCCTGGTCGAACCAGCCCTGCGCTTCGGCATTGCGCGTACCGGCCGGAAAGACGAGGGTGCCGAGGTCGTCGTAACGCATCGGCTGCCCGTCCGCGGCTTGCATCGGCTGCGGCGGGAATGGCCGGGTTTCGGATTGTGCGAGCACCAGCGCCTGCAGCAGCGGCGGACGGCCCGAGCCGTTCGGCACGCAGGCGGGCCCGGCGCCCTCGAACAACGGATCGAGCTGGGCGCGTGGCTTCGCCTGGGTCTCCGCGAGCGCGAAGGCGCCCGCGAAAGCGGCAATCGCCGCGGCCAGTGCGGCAGCGAGCGGAATCGGACGGATCATGGCGCCTCCTCGTTGGATGACAGGGACTTCGTAACAGTGGCCACGGCACGACATCGATCGGACCGGGGACGAGCATGGATACGCAATCGTGCTGCGAACAACGCCAACCGGCGGCGCGCGCCGCCATCCATGGTGGCGCGTCGACTCCGCGGCCTGCGGCCGCTGCGCTCAGCGCGAACGGTCGGACGATTCCGCAGGATGCGCCCGCTGCAGCCAGCGCGACCGCAGGTGTCGACTCCCGCGCCGCCTTGCGGCCAGGCGTGGCCTGCGGCAAGGTTCGGATACTCCCCGACTCGCGCCGACCCATGACGAACCCCATGCTCCCCTTGCTGCTCTCGCTCGCGCTCGCAGGCGCCTGCGTCGGCACCGCCACGGCCGCCACGCCGCGCACGCCGCTCGATGCCGCGCTTCCGGCCTGGACCAAGGCCGCGGGTGCGCCGCGCTCGCTCGACGCTTCTCGCCGGTTGTCCCATCTCGGAATCGTCCTGCGCCGCAGCGAGGAGCGCCAGCGTGCGTTCGACGCGCACCTCGCCGCGCTGCAGGACCCGTCCTCGCCGCTGCACGGGCAGTGGCTCGAACCGCGCGAGATCGGCGAGCGCTTCGGCGCCGATGCGGTCGAGATCGCGGCAGTCTCCGCCTGGCTCGAGAGCGAAGGCCTCGAACCCGAGTCGGTGACGCCGACGCGGCGCATCCTGCGCTTCGGCGGCCGCGTCGAGGATGTCGAGCGCGCGTTCGCGACGCGCCTTGCCGAGTACGACGTCGGCGGACGCAAGCGCATCGCGCCGCGCAGCGCACCGTCGCTGCCCGACAGCATCGCCGCGCGCGTCGAGCACGTGGTCGGCCTCGAAACGTTGCGCCTGCATGCGCGCGCCGCGCCGCCGCTGCGGCGCGATTCCGCGGTGCTGGAGGCGCGCGCGAAGGCGAGCCTGTGCGGTGCCGAGGGCTGCGAGCATTACATCTTCCCGGGTGATTTCGCGGTGCTCTACGGCCTCGAAGGCGCGCGCGCGCAAGGCCACGACGGCAGCGGGCAATCGATCGCGGTGGTCGCTCGCACGCGCGTGCACGCGCCGGACATCGCCGAGTTCCGCTCGCGCGCGGCATTGCCCGCGATGACGTTCGATACCGTGATCGCCGAGGACGGCAGCGATCCGGGTCCGCCCGCCGACCATTGCGGCGGCGTCGACGAACCCGGGTGCGACGATCGCGACGACGTGGCGATGGACCAGTTCGAAGCGACGATGGACGTTTCGCTCGCGGCCGGCGCGGCGCCGGGCGCGCGCATCAAACTCGTGACCAGCGGCGAGACCGACGGCGTCGACGGCGTGATCCTCGCGATCGAGCATGCGGTGTGGGCCGAACCCCTTCCCGCGCGCATCGTCAGCATCAGCTGGGGCACCTGCGAGGCCGACAACAGCGCCGGCGCGGCGGCTTACGTCAACGAGATGTTCGCGGACGCCGCTATGCGCGGCATCTCGGTGTTCGCCTCGTCCGGAGATGCCGGCGCAGGCGACTGCACGCCTCACCACCAGCCGCCCGACGGCGACCGCCGTCACAGCGTCAACCTGCTCTGCAGCTCGCCGCACGTGACCTGCGTCGGCGGCACCGAGCTCGCGGACGAACCCGCCGATGCGTACTGGAGCGCGACCAACGGCCCGGGCTTCACGTCCGCGCTCGGCCGGATTCCCGAGCGCGGCTGGAACCATCCCGTCAACCGCGAGGGCGCTGCGCAAGTCGCCGCGAGCGGCGGCGGCGTCAGCGCGCGATTCGCGACGCCCGACTGGCAAGTCGGCGCCGGCGTGCCACTGGAACGCGCAGGGCGCTACGTGCCCGACGTCGCGCTCAACGCGTCCACTCATACGGGCTACTTCCTTTGCATGGCCGCGTTCGACGGCTCCTGCGTGAGCGGCGAAGACGGCGCGTTCCGCTTCATGATCGGCGGCGGCACTTCCGCGTCGGCTCCCTCGATGGCGGGCATCGCCGCGATGCTCAACCAGCGTGCAGGCGCGCCGCAGGGCAACCTCAATCCACGCCTGTACGCGATCGCGGGCAATCCGCTGACGCGCGCGCTGCGCGATGTCGCGCCGGGCGCGGGCGAGGCCTGCGACCTCGACGTGCCGTCGAGCTGCAACAACAGCACGCCGGGTGCGGACGGTGGACCTGCGCTGCGCGGACATGCGCTCGGACACGGTCACGATCGCGTGACCGGACTCGGCTCGCCCGATGCGACGCGGCTGCTCGAGGCCTGGATGGATCCGGCGGCTGCGGGCACTCGGCTCAACCAACGCGGCATCGGCGGTTCGTGGGCGAATCCCGCGACCGACAGCCAGGGGCTCGTGGTCGATGTCTCGCCCGACTTCTTCAACGCGCAAACCGGCAACCTGTTCGCGGGCTGGTTCACGTTCGCCGACGACGGCTCGCAGCGTTGGTACACGTTGCAGGGTCCGGTCGGCGACGTCGCGGGCGCGCACCTGCCGATCTATGAAACGACAGGCGGCCGCTTCGACCACCCGCAGGCAACCACCACGCGCACGGTCGGCGATGCGTGGTTGGTGCTCGAAGGTTGCGGCCGCGCACGCCTCGACTACCGGTTCGACCAAGGCGCGCGCAGCGGCACGATCCCGCTGCAGCGCCTGCTCGCGAATGTCGACTGCGCGGACACCCAGCCGCCTCCGTCCACGCCCGCGGATGCGCGTTACGCGGGGACCTGGGCCGACTTCGGCACCGGCGGCCAGGGGCTCGTGCTCGACGTCGCGCCTTCGCAGGCATTGCTGTTCGGCGCCTGGTACACGTTCGCGGCGAGCTCGGTCGCGGGGGCCGACGGACAGCGCTGGGTCACGCTGCAGGCGGCGTTCCCCGCCGGCGCGCGCGCGCTGGAAGACATCGGCATCTTCGAGAGCCGCGGCGGCGTGTTCGACGGTCCTGCCGACACCGAGACCGTGCAGGTCGGAACGGCCGACCTCTCGTTCACCTCGTGCACCACGGCGCGGCTGGACTATCGGTACACGAGCGGCGCCTTTGCCGGTCGCACCGGGCGCCTCGACCTCACGCGCGTGACGCCCGCGCCGGCCGGCTGCCAATAGCCCTGCGCTCGATTAAAATGGCGCGTTCGGCCCATGCCGGCCGTCACTTCGCACGACAGGAATTCCCATGGGCAGAGGCCCCAGCATCGAGAACCGCAAGAACGCCGAAGACGCGCGCCGCGGCAAGATCTTCACCAAGCTGATCCGCGAGATCACGATCGCCGCGCGCAACGGCGCCGATCCCGCCGGCAACGCGCGGCTGCGCGTCGCGATGGACAAGGCGCTGTCGGCGAACATGACCAAGGACACGATCGAGCGCGCGGTCCGGCGCGGCTCCGGCGCCGAGGGCGCCGACGACATGCAGGAGCTGCGCTACGAAGGTTATGGTCCATCCGGCGTCGCACTGATCATCGACGCGATGACCGACAACCCGACCCGCACCGTCGCCGACGTGCGCCACGCGCTGTCCAAGCACGGCGGCAACCTCGGCACGTCGGGATCGGTCGCGTTCCAGTTCAAGCGCCTCGGCGAACTCGTGTTCGACACGAGCGCCGGCGGCAGCGAAGACAAGGTGCTCGAGACCGCACTCGACGCGGGCGCCGACGATGTGGTCG
This sequence comes from Dokdonella sp., assembly GCA_036758645.1. Classification (GTDB taxonomy): domain Bacteria; phylum Pseudomonadota; class Gammaproteobacteria; order Xanthomonadales; family Rhodanobacteraceae; genus Dokdonella_A. The sequence continues at coordinate 16,523 of DAIOWG010000021.1, forward strand.
CCGACGCGGGACGCAGCACCGTGCTGTGCGCGCCGGAGAACTTCGAAGCGGTCAAGAAGGGGCTCGTCGCCGCCGGCCTCGAACCGCTCTCTGCCGACATCGTGATGCGCCCCGAGAACCGCGTCGCGGTCAGTGGCGAGACCGAGGAAACGCTGCGCGACCTGCTCGACTGGCTCGACGAGCTCGACGACGTGCAGGAGGTCTACCACAACGCGGCGCTGCCCGATCGGGGCTGAGTCGTTCGAGATCGGCGTGTCGAGGTTCGCGCTTCCCCGCTGCTGCTTCGCGCCGCAGCGGGGATCACGCGACCACTTGCCGGTCGGCGGTGATGCGGGCTTCGCGCAGCGTGTGCAGACACGGCGTGCGCCATCCATTCACTTGGCGGATGGATAATCCATGCACCGCCACGGGGAGCAGGCCCATGCACGCACGCATCGCCATCGCCGCCTTGCTGCTGCCCGCTGCATCGTGCGCCGGCGCCGCCGGCTTCGACTGCGCGCAGGCATCCAGCGCGGTCGAACGCACGGTTTGCGCGGATCCGCGCCTGTCGCTGCTCGACGAAACGCTCGCGGCGGAGTTCCGCAACCTGCTCGGCGTGGTGGCCGATCCAGCCGCATTGCGCGAGCGGCAACGCGCATGGCTGGCCGAGCGCGATGCCTGCGCCGACGAGCAGTGCCTCGAACGGCTCTACGAGCGCCGCGTCGCCGCGTTGCGTGCCGGCACGCGACCGATCGCGGAAACGCGTGCCGCGGCGCTCGGGATCTACGAACGGCGCGTCGACGGCGAGGTCGATGCGCATGCGGCGACGTTGACCATCGCGGCCGGCAGCGGCGATCTCGTCCACGTCACCGGCGAGGCCACCTGGGTCGGCGACGCCGCATCCGGCAACGTCAACGTGGGCTCGGTCGACAGCATGGTGAGGATCGAGGGCCATGCGGCGCGCTACGACCTCGATGGCTGCCAGTTCACGATCGAGTTCCTGCCCGATGCCCTGATCGTCGATGGCGACAATGGCGCCTGCGGTGGCATGAACGTGAGCTTCGACGGCGATTACGAACGCGTGCGGCCCTGAGCATCACGACGAGCGAGGGGCGAGGGGCGGGTCAAGCGCGCATGCGTAGGGTGGGTCGCAGCGCCGAAGGCGCGAGACCCACCACGACGAATCTCCGAAGGCGCGAGACCCACCACGACGAATCTCCGTAGGCGCGGGATATACCAGCACGAACACCCCGGATAACGCGGCGATCCTCACGCATCACGACGGTGGGGCTCGCCGCTGCGCGGCTGCGTCCCACCCTACGCGCGAGGGGCGAGGGGCGGGTCAAGCGCGCATGCGTAGGGTGGGTCGCAGCGCCGA
>DAIOWG010000022.1:0-896 GCA_036758645.1 Dokdonella sp.
GCCACTATGGCTGGCAGGGCGTGGTGACCGCGGCCGCGGTCGTGTTCTTCGCGGTTTTCGGCTACGACACGCTGACCACGGCCGCGGAGGAGGCGAAGAACCCGCAGCGCGACCTGCCACGCGCGATCCTGCTTTCGCTCGGCATTTCGATGGTGCTCTACATCGCGATGACGCTGGTGCTGACCGGCATGGTGCCCTACACCCAACTCGGCAACGATGCGCCGGTGTCCGAAGCGTTCCAGGCGCGCGGCATGAAGTGGATCGGCGCGGCGATCTCGGCAACCGCGATCGCAAGCATCCTCAGCGTGATCTTCGCGTTCATGCTCGCGGCCTCGCGCATCTGGTTCGCGCTTGCGCGCGACGGCCTGCTGCCGGGCTGGTTCGCCAAGGTGCACCCGACCTACGGCACGCCGCACCGGACCACGCTCGCGCTCGGCGTGTTCACCGCGCTGGTCGCCGGCCTGTTCCCGCTCGACGAAGTCGCCAAGCTCGTGAACATCGGCGTGCTCTCGGCTTTCGTCGTGATCTGCTCGGCGGTGCTGGTCCTGCGCCGGCGCAAGCCCGACCTTCCGCGCGCGTTCCGCACGCCGTGGGTGCCGCTGATCCCGGTGGTCGGCATCGGGTTCTCGATCTGGCTGCTGACCGAACTCGCGGCGCTGACCTGGCTCGTGTTCCTGGCCTGGGTCGCGGTCGGGCTCGTTGTCTATTTCGCGTACGGGATCCGGCATAGCCGGCTGGCGCGGGAGGGGTGATGGCGCTGCACAAGGTCAACTTGGGCGCACGATCAGGTTCGTGAGAGAATCGGCTTCACGCGCTCGTAGCTCAGCTGGATAGAGTACAGCCCTCCGAAGGCTGGGGTCGTGGGTTCGAATCCCGCCGAGCGCGCCATCCTTGCC
>DAIOWG010000022.1:996-17572 GCA_036758645.1 Dokdonella sp.
GGGCGTTCGCCGGCTCGCGATGCCCGACGGCATCGCTCGAAAGCCCGGCTCACCCCTCCGAAGGCTGGGGTCGTGGGTTCGAATCCCGCCGAGCGCGCCATCCTTGCCAAAGCGCTGCGTCGCGAGCAGCCATCCATGGCGCAACGCCCGGCCCGCACATCCGTGTGCGGGCGTTCGCCGGCTCGCGATGCCCGACGGCATCGCTCGAAAGCCCGGCTCACCCTTCCGCGCCCGCAGGCCCGCCGCTATAATCGCAAGACTTTCTTGCGTCGTTCGCGGGTGGGTGGACCGCGGGCGCGCCTTCTCCGAGGTGGATCAGTGACCAATCCCGTTCCCAAGACCGACGCGGTCTTCCTGAAGCATTTCGCGATGCTGATCGGTTTCCTGGTCGTCGTCGCGATCCTGCTCGGGGCGCTGTCCCTGCTGATCTACGGGCGCAACCCGCCGCCGGTGAATCCGGACAAGCAGAAGATCGTCGAGCAGCGCATCGCGCCGGTCGGTGGCGTCTACGCGGGCGACACCGGGCGCGCGGCGATGGCCGCAGCGGCCGAGGCCGCCGCGAAGGCCGCGGCTTCGCAGGTCGCCTACGGCGGCACCACCGACGGCAAGGAGATCTACGGCCAGCTCTGCCAAACCTGCCACGAGGCCGGTGTCGCCGGCTCCCCGAAGATGAGCGACAAGGCTGCGTGGGCGCCGCGCGTCGCGCAGGGCATGGACACCTTGCTCAAGCATGCGATCGAGGGTTTCACCGGCAGCACCGGCGTGATGCCCGCGAAGGGCGGCAATCCGGCGCTGACCGACGAACAGATGCGCGCGACGGTCGAGTGGATGGTCGACCAGGTCAAGTAGGCCGAGGCACTCGCGCTGCAATGACGCCGCCTTCGGGCGGCGTCTTCGTTTCCGCCCGCGCTCCCGAGTCATGCACGCGCGCCGAACCGCGCTGGCGTCAGCGCACGGCGTCGCCTTCCAGTCGCGTGAGCTCGGACTGCGCGAACGCGGCGAGTTCGGGGAAGAAGCGCTGGAAATGCCGTTGCAGCGGCTGCTCGCGCGCGACCAGTTCCGGCAATGCGCCGGCGATCGGGTTCGCGCGCGAGAGGCGACCGGCCATGCCATGCAGCACGCGCTCGATCATCGCCGGCTCGCGGTACGCGGCGGGCAATCCGTTGCGCGCGACGTACTGTGCGAAGCCGCCCATGCGTGGCGGCAGTTCCGCCTCGCGTTCGCGCAGCAGGCGCTGCACGGTGTCGGAGAACTCGAGCAGCGGCCATCGCGCATGCGAACTGAAATCCTGCGCGAGCAGGTGGTCGAACCAGATGTCGATCAGGATTCCCGCATAGCGGCGCAACGGCGGATCGAACAGCGCGCGCGCGGCGCGCACTTCAGGATGCGCGTCGGTATAGACGTCGACCGCACGGTGCAGCACCAGCCCGCTGCGCACGCCGCGCGGCAGCGACGGGTCGAGCGCACCGCGTGGATGGAAGTCGGCGACGAGGCTGCCGAACATCTCGTCTTCGCCGGGCGCGGCGAGCAATGCATGCGCGAGCACATTCACCGCGGCGCCGCCGCGAGCGCGCGTTGCACGCGCAGCAACGCAAGGCTCGCGGGCACCGCGTCAGCCGGCGCGCCACGCGCGGCGGCGAGCGCAGCGACGAGGGGGTGGCTGGGTGCGAGCGCGCGGCGCGCGTCCAGCTCGGCTTGCCGCAGCGCGCGCATGCTTTCCTCGAGGTTTCCATTCGCGCGTGCGACGAGCGCCTCGCCGAGCCCGATCTCGATCCCGCGCGGATGCCCGGCCGGCTGGATCGCGTCGAACACCTGCCTGGCGAGACCGAAGTGGCTGCGCGCACGTTCGCTGTCGCCGAGTGCGAGATCGACGAAGCCGGCGTCGAGCGCCACATAGCCGAACACGATGTGCGACGGCGGCATGCCCCATTCGCGCATCGCGGCCCGCAGCCGCTCCAGGCGCGTGCGCGCCTCGGCCAGGCCGCCGCGCGCCTCCTGCAACTGCGTGGCTGCGCGCTCGTAGTAGAGCGTTGCGGGCGCGTCCTCGCCCTTGACCTGTCGATAGGCCGCGATGCCGGGCTCGATCTCGTCCGCTGCCGCCTCGATCTGGCCGAGTTCGAGCAGCAGTCGGCCGAGGCCGATGCGCGTCGCCGCGGTATTCGGATGCAACTCGCCGTGCGCGCGCCGCTGACCCGCGAGCGCATGCAGGTACAGTGCGCGCGCTTCGGTGCCGCGGCCGCTGTCGCGCAGCACGTCCGCGAGGTTGCGTTCGAGGTTCAGCGCCAGCGGGTCTTCGCTGCCGAGCGTCGCGCGCGCACGTTCGAGCGCACGCGCGAGCTCGTGTTCCGCTTCGGCGTAGCGCCCGCGACTGTGCAGCACGTCGGCCAGCAGCTGGCGCGTGACGAGTGCGCCGAAGCCGTCCGCGCCGAGCGCGCGCACGCGCTCGTCGAGCGCATGGCGCATCAGCGCCTCGGCTTCCGCGTAACGACCGCTGTAGTGCAGCAGCGATGCGAGGCTCGAGGCGGTCGCGCCGCGGTAGACCGGGTCGATCGCGCTGGCCGCGCGCTCGAGCGCCTGCGCCTCGCGCAACACGCTCTCCGCGCGCGCGTAGTCGCCCCGCGCCATGTAGACCTCGCCGACGATGCCGAACACCTGCGCCTGCAGGCCCGGCTGCATGCCGAGCTCGCGCCGCGCGCGCTCGAGTCCGCCCGCGAGCATCTCGCTCGCGCGCGGATCGCGCCCGGCAGTGCCGCCGGGGTCTGCGGCCTGGAACCAGCCGACCAGGTAGTCGCGCACGCCGCGGTTGATCGCGGACTGGCGTTCGATCGCACGCGCCTGCAACGCGCTGGTGACCGCGTAGGCGCCGAGCGTCAGCAACACGATCGTGGTCGCGCTCGCGAACAGCGCGTTGCGGCGCAGCCATTTGCCCGCGCGGCGCAGTCGACTGCTGCGACGCGCATGCACGGGCAGTCCCTGGCGCCAGCGCCGCAGATCCTCGCGCAAGGCATCGACCGAACCGTGCCGCGCCGACGGTCGCTTCGCGAGCGAGCACAGCACGATCGCATCGAAGTCGCCGCGCAGGCGCCGCGCGAGGCGTGCTGCACTGCTCGAACGCGCCTGCGCCCGCGCCTCTGCATCGCCGCCGGCGCGCAGCGCCGACGAGGGCGCGGGCGGGTCGTCTTCGAGCAGTCGCCGCTCGCGTTCGGCGGCGCCCTCGCCGCGCGCGGCAAACGGCGCAATCCCGGTCGCGAGTTCGTACAGCAGCTGAGCGAGCTGGTAGACGTCGCTGGCGGTGGTCGCCGGGTCGCCGCGCAGCTGTTCCGGGCTCGCGTACTCGCGCGTGAGCGCGCGGCCATCGAGACGCGTCGCCGGCGCCGCATGCGGAAAGCCTTCCGCATCGAGCAGCTTGGCGATGCCGAAGTCGAGCAGCTTGACCGCGCCCTCGCCGCTGACCAGCACGTTCGCGGGCTTGAGGTCGCGATGCACGATCAGGTGCCGATGCGCGCTCGCGACCGCGGCCGCCACTTCGTCCCAGAGTGCGAGTCGAGCATCGAGGTCGAGCCGCAGCGCGTCGCAATGCGCGGTGATCGGCCTCCCCGCGACGTATTCGAGCGCGAGCCACGGCACGCCGTCCGCGCGCACGCCGCCGTCGAGCAGGCGTGCGATGCGAGGGTCGTCGAGCCGCGCGAGGATCTGTCGTTCCTGGGCGAAGCGCGCGACCAGCTCGGGCGTCGCGAGCCCCGACCACGGGCTCTTGATCGCCGCATGCTGCTGGTATCCGCCCTCGGCGCGTTCGGCCAGCAGCACGCGCGCCATGCCGCCATGCGCGAGCGTGCCGAGTGCGCGCCAGGCACCGAACTGCTGCCCGCGCGCGGGATCCTCCGCGAGCGCGGCCCAGACGCGCGCATCGAGCGCGGCCGCGAGCGGATCCTGCGCGGGATCCGCCTCGGCCGCGGCGAGCATCGGGCGCAGGCGCGCCGCGAGCGCGGGCCGCTCGAGCTCCACGCCGCGCAGGAACGCGTCGCGCGCACCGTCCGCGAGTTCGAGCGCGCGCCGCAGCAGCCCGTCGAGCTCGCCGAACTCCGCCCGGTCCCAGTGCCGGCTCATGGCGCGAGCAACTCGGCCAGCCATGCGCGCGCGCGCTTGAGCTCGCGCTGGATCGTGCGCAGGCTGACCTCGTGCAGGAGCGCGAGCTCGTCCGGCTCGAGCCCGATGAACCAGTGCTGCTCGACCAGCCGCAGCAGGCGCGGATCGGCTTCGGCGAGCGCATCGAGCGCTTCGCCGAGCAGCAGCAGCGCCTGGCCCTGCGCGTCGTCGCGCGCTTCATCGGCCTCGAGTTCGACGCGGTGCAAGCCGCCGCCGCGCTTGCCGGCGCCGCGCGCACGCGCGTGGTCCACCACCACCTGGCGCATCACGCGCGCGCCGAGCGAAAGCAGGTGCGCGCGCGTGAAACGCCCCTCTCCGTGCGCCGCGAGGCGCGCCCAGGTTTCGTGCACGAGCACGGTCGTCGACAGCGTCGCGCCCGGCACGTGGCGCAGCAACTGGCGATGCGCGATGCGCTTGAGATCGGCATACACCGCGGGCAGCAGCACGTCGAGTTCTTCCGCGGGCGCGAAGCCTTCGCGCTCGAGCTGGCGGGCGAACTCGGTCGGTGTCGCGGCCATCGCGGCGGACTCCCGGGGTCGCATCGGCACGACCCGCGCGCGATTATGGTCCGCGTGCGGCACCGGCGGACAAGCCGCGGCAGTGATCGACCGTGGCGGGTCGGCGCCGCATCGGGGCGGTCGGGAGGTCAGCGGCATGGCAATCGGGTCGGCATCGAGCGGGCTCCGTGGGGCATCGTGCAACCACTACGGATTGGCGCGCGCCCGACGACAGCGGCCGGGGTCCCGTATCATGCGCACATGACTGCGACGCTGCCCGCGTTTCCCGCCGCTCCCGGCAGCCTGTTGCTGCCGGGAGCGGCGGGCGCGATCGAACTCGACTGCTCGCTGCCCGACATCGCGCCGGCGCGCGCGGGCGTCGCGATCGTCTGCCACCCGCATCCGTTGCAGGGCGGCACCATGCACAACAAGGTCGTGACGATCACCGAGCGCGCGCTGCTCGAACTCGGCCTCGCGACCGTGCGCTTCAACTTCCGCGGCGTCGGCCGCTCCGAGGGCGTGCACGACAACGGCGAAGGCGAGGCCGACGACGTCGTCACGATCGCCGACTGGCTGCACGCGCAGCGACCGGGCGACGCGCTGTGGCTGGCCGGTTTCTCGTTCGGCGCCTATGTCGCACTGCGCGCAGCGTCGCGCATCGCGCCGGCGCAACTGGTGCTGGTCGCGCCTCCGGCCGGGCGCTGGGACTTCTCGATGGTGGCGCCGCCTGCGTGCCCCTGGCTCGTGGTGCAGGGCGAGGAGGACGAGGTGGTGGACCCGTCGGCGGTGTACGCATGGGTCGACTCGCTCGATCCCGCACCGCAACTCGTGCGCCTGCCCGAGACCGGGCACTTCTTCCACCGTCGCCTGATGGATCTGCGCGGCGTGCTGAAGAACGCGCTCGGGTCGAACCTGCCGCCGCCGCGCGCGGGATGAGTGTCGACGCGGACGCGACCACGCGGTCGCCGGGTGATCGCTATCGCGCCGGCGTCGCGGCGGGCCGCTGGCAGGACGATCCTGCGCAGCGGGCGATGCTGCCGGTGCTCGACCGCCTCTGGCGCGAGATCCACGCGACCGCGCCGACGACGCTGTGGCAGCGCCTCGCGGGCAAGCGCCCGCCGCCGCCGCGCGGGCTCTACCTGTGGGGTTCGGTCGGGCGCGGCAAGACCTTCCTGTGCGACCTGCTGTTCGAGTCGCTGCCGCCCGTCGGCAGGCATCGCGTGCATTTCCATCGTTTCATGCAGGACGTGCATGCGCGGCTGCGCGAGCTCGCGGGGCGCCGCGATCCACTGGTCGAGGTCGCGGCGCGCATCGCGGACGACGTGCGCGTGCTCCTCCTCGACGAGTTCCACGTCGGCGACATCGGCGACGCGATGATCCTCGGCAACCTGCTGCGCGCATTGTTCGAGCGCGGCGTCGTGCTCGTGACCACGTCCAACACGCGGCCACAGGGCCTCTATCGCGACGGCCTGCAGCGCGAGCGTTTCCTGCCCGCGATCGCGCTGATCGAGCGCCACTGCGAAACGGTCGAACTCGTCTCCGCCACCGACTGGCGCCTGCGCGCGTTGAAGCAGGCGCCGGTGTTCCTGGTGCCGCCCGATGCGGCATCGGAGCGACGCCTCGCCGAAACCTTCAGCCGCGTCGCGCGTGGCGCCCCGGGCGAACCGGCCGAGCTCGTCGTCAACGGTCGCGGCATTCGGGCGCGGCGCGTGGCCGAAGGCGTGGCCTGGTTCGATTTCGATGCGCTCTGCGAGGGGCCGCGCGCGGTCGCCGACTACATCGAGCTCGCGCGCGAGTACCACACGATCGTGATGTCGCATGTCCCGCAGTTCACGCCGCAACAGGAAGACGCCGCGCGGCGCTTCATCGAACTCGTCGACGAAGCCTACGACCGCGGCGTGAAGCTCGTGTTGTCGGCCGCGGCGCCGATCGTCGAGTTGTATGATGGCGAGCGCCTGCGCGCCGAGTTCGCGCGCACCGAGTCGCGCCTGATCGAGATGCAGAGCGAGGACTACCTCGCGCGCGAGCACCGCCCCTGAAGGCGACGGCCGCGAATGGCCACGCGGACCCGCAACCAATGGCACTGCGCCCTGCCCCGGGCTTGGTGTAGGCTGCGCGTTCAATCCGGTCGGCCTTGCCCTGTCCGGGGCGGATCGTTATTATTGAACTGATGAGTTCAGCCTAATCGCGGTCGTCGCGTGCCGAAACGGTGCGGATGCCCGTCGGATCCGGCCGACGCGCCCTGCGCCTCGGTTGCGTACTCTGATCGGCTGTCGCGAGGCGACACCACTACACCGGAGCTTTTTCCGCGACGGTAGCGGCCACCTCCGCGTCCCGTCGAATCGCGTCCCTCCTGTTCGTCTGTTGAAGGCGCCGCACGTCGGCCGCCGCAGCGGGCGGGTGGCGGGTGCCACGCCAACGAATCGAAGAACCCGAGGAGCCATCCGCATGGCGACGCGCGACAACCGCAAACCCGATCGCAAGCCCAGCACGACCAAGCGCATGATCATCATGCTGCTCTCGATCGGGCTGCTGCTGTTCCTGCTGGTCGGCTGGAACGTCATGGGCCAGGTCATGATGAAGAAGGCGATGGCGAACATGCCGGTTCCGCCGCAGACCGTGACGTCGACCACCGTCGGCTTCGACCAGTGGCAACCGATGCAGGCGGCCGTCTCCACGCTGCGCGCGGTGCGCGGCGCCGACCTCGCGTTCGACGCATCCGGCGTGATCTCGAAGATCGAAGTCGGCTCGGGCGACGAGGTCGAGAAGGGCCAGTTGCTGGCCGAGCTGCGCTCCGAGGACGATCTCGCCGCGCTGCGCCAGGCCGAAGCCGCGGCGGAGCTGGCGAAGGTGACGTTCGAGCGCGCGCACAAGCAGCTCGAGGTCAAGGCGATCCCGCGTGCGACCTACGACAATGCGCAGGCCGACCTCAAGGCCAAACGCGCGGCGGTCCAGCAGGCGCAGGCGATGCTCGGCAAGAAGCAGCTGCGCGCACCGTTCGCGGGTCGCATCGGCATCGTGACGCTGAGTCCCGGCGCCTACCTCAACGCGGGCACGCCGGTGGTCACGCTGCAGCAGCTCGATCCGATCCACGCGGACTTCTTCGTCCCGCAGCGCGACCTCGGCCAGATTCGCGTCGGCCAGCGCGTCGTGCTGCGCCTGGATGCGTATGCCGATCGCGAATTCGAAGGCCTGATCTCGGCGATCGCGCCGAAGGTCGACGGCGACACGCGCAATGCGCGCGTCGAGGCATCGCTGCCGAACGAAGACGGCGTGCTGATGCCCGGCATGTTCGCGAACGTCGCGATCGAAGTCGGCGAACAGAAGCGCCAGCTCACGCTGCCGCAGACCGCGATCACGTTCAACCCGTACGGGGAAACCGTGTACGTCGTGAAGCCCGGCGAAGGCACCGGCGCCGACGGCAAGCCCGCGTTGCCGACCGCGCAGCAGGTGTTCGTCACGACTGGCCCGACGCGCGGCGACCAGGTTGCGGTGCTGAGCGGCCTCGAGGAAGGCACCGAGGTCGTCACCAGCGGGCAGCTCAAGCTCAAGAACGGCACGCCGCTGGTGATCGACAACGCGCGCGTCCCGAAGTCCGACGCCGACCCGAAGCCGCAGGAATCCTGAGCCGGCCCGCCGCCGTCGAACCCGTGCCGGCGCCCGCGTGGCGCCGCTGGAGCGCAATCCGATGAAATTCACCGACCTGTTCATCAAGAAGCCGGTGCTGGCGATCGTCGTCAGCCTGCTGATCCTCGTGCTCGGACTGCGATCGGTCACCGACCTGACCGTGCGCCAGTACCCGGAAACCGAGAATGCGATCGTCACCGTCACCACCGCCTATTACGGTGCCGACGCCGACACCGTCGCCGGCTTCATCACGCAGCCGCTCGAAGCCGCGATCGCGCAGGCGCAGGGCATCGACTACCTGTCCTCGTCCTCGAGCACGGGCGTGTCGATCATCACCGCGACGCTGCAGCTCAACTACGACTCCAACCGCGCGTTGACCGAGATCCAGACCCAGATCAGCGCGGTCACCAACCAGTTGCCCGAGCAGGCGCAGCAGCCGGTGATCACGGTGCAGGTCGGCGAGACCACCGCGTCGATGTACATGGGGTTCTACAGCGAGACGCTGCCGGCCAACAACATCACCGACTACGTCGTGCGCGTGGTCAAGCCCAAGCTCGACTCGATCGACGGCGTGCAGACCGCCGAACTGCTCGGCGGGCGCCAGTTCGCGTTGCGCGCATGGATGGATCCCGCGCGACTGGCCGCGCACGGCGTGACCGCGGCCGACGTCTACGCCGCGCTCGCGGCGAACAACTACCTCGCCGCGGTCGGCGCGACCAAGGGGCAGACCGTGACCGTGGCGCTGACGGCGGCCACCGACCTGCACACGGTGGCGGAATTCCGCAAGCTCGTGGTCAAGCAGAAGGACGGGGCGCTGGTGCGGCTCGAGGATGTGGCCAACGTCGTGCTCGGCGCCGAGGACTACGACTCGGCGGTGGCGTTCGACGGCAACCAGTCGGTGTTCCTCGGCATCAAGACCTCGCCCGATGCGAACGTGCTCGACGTGGCCGAGCGCGTGCGCAATGCGTTCCCCGACATCCAGGCGCAGCTGCCGGCCGGCATCACCGGCCAGATCGCCTATGACGCGACCGACTTCATCAATACTTCGATCGAAGAAGTGGTGAAGACCCTGGTCGAGGCATTGCTGATCGTCACGCTCGTGATCTTCCTGTTCATGGGCAGCTTCCGCGCGGTGATCATCCCCGTGATCGCGATGCCGCTGTCGTTGATCGGCGCGTTCTTCGTGATGCTGATGCTCGGCTACACGATCAACCTGATCACGCTGCTCGCGCTGGTGCTCGCGATCGGCCTCGTCGTCGACGACGCGATCATCGTGGTCGAGAACATCGACCGTCACATCAAGGAAGAAGGGCGCAAGCCGCTCGACGCGGCACTGATTGCCGCGCGCGAGCTGGCCGGTCCGATCATCGCGATGACGATCGTGCTGGTCGCGGTGTACGTGCCGATCGGCTTCCAGGGCGGCCTCACCGGCGCGCTGTTCACCGAGTTCGCATTCACGCTCGCGGGCGCGGTGACGGTGTCGGCGGTGGTCGCGCTCGCGCTTTCGCCGATGCTCGGCTCACGCTTCCTGCGGATGGAGCACGGCGGCAACCGCTTCGTCGACTTCATCGACCGCGCATTCGATCGGCTGCACCGCGGCTACCAGCGCCGGCTGCACGGCACGCTCGATACCTGGATCGTGCCGGTCGTGATGGGCCTGATGCTGCTCGGTGGCACCGCCTACCTGTTCAACGCGTCGAAGACCGAGCTCGCGCCGGAAGAAGACCAGGGCATCGTGCTCGGCATGGGCATGGCCGCGCCCAACGCGTCGCCTGCGCAGGTGCGCGACTACCTCGAGCAGATGCACGAGATCACCAAGAGCATCCCCGAGGTGCGCCAGACGTTCCAGTTCACCGGTTTCTCGGGCCCCAATTCGGTATTCACCGGTGCGCAGCTGACGCCGTGGTCCGAACGCACCCGCAACGCCAACGCGATCCAGCAGGAGCTGCAGCAGAAGTGGCAGGGCATGGCCGGCGTCAATGCGGTCGCGTTCCAGTTCCCGCCGCTGCCGGGCGCGCAGGGCATGCCGGTCGAAGTGGTGATGTCGACCACCGAGCCTTTCGAGAACCTCTACGAGGTCGCGCAGGGCGTGCTCGAACGCGCGCAGTCGAGCGGCATGTTCTGGTTCGTCGACATGAACCTCAAGATCGACAAGCCGCAGAGCACGGTCGAGGTCGACCGAGACATGGTCGCGACGCTCGGCATGACGCAGCAGGACATCGGCAGTTCGCTCGGCGCGGCGATGGGTGGCGGCTACGTCAACTACTTCTCGATCGCGGGTCGCTCGTACAAGGTGATCCCGCAGGTGCTGCAGGCCGATCGCCTGAATCCGGACCAGGTGCTCGACAACTACATCCGCACGCCGTCGGGCGACGTGATCCCCGCGTCCACCGTCGCGACGATCAAGGACACCGTCGTGCCGCAGGCGCTGACGCGCTTCCAGCAGCTCAACTCCGTGACGTTCCAGGGCGTGCCGGCGGTGTCGCAGGGCGAGGCGATCGGCTTCCTGCGCGACACGATCCGCGAACTCGCGCCGTCCGGCTACGGCGTGGACTACTCGGGCCAGGCGCGCCAGTTCATCAGCGAGTCGGGCGGCTTCGCGGTCACGCTGCTGTTCGCCGTGATCATCGTCTACCTCGCGCTCGCGGCGCAGTTCAACAGCCTGCGCGATCCGATCGTGATCCTCGTGTCGGTGCCGATGGCGCTGTTCGGCGCGCTGGTGTTCATCAACCTCTTGCCGGGTTTCGTCGGCATGGGTGCGCTCTCCACGCGCTGGGCGACCTCGCTCAACATCTACACGCAGGTCGGGCTCGTCACGCTGATGGGGCTGATCTCCAAGCACGGCATCCTGATCGTCGAGTTCGCGAACGAACTGCAACGCGCCGGTCGCAGCAAGCGCGAGGCGATCGAACAGGCCGCCGCGACACGACTGCGCCCGATCCTGATGACGACCGCCGCGATGGTGCTCGGCGTGGTTCCGCTCGTGATCGCGAGCGGCGCGGGCGCCGCGGGTCGCTACAACATGGGCCTCGTGATCACGACCGGCCTCACGATCGGCACGTTGTTCACGCTGTTCGTGGTGCCTGCGTTCTACATGCTGCTCGCGCAGGACCATCACGCGGAAGCCGCCAGGCGCCCGGACCAGGGACTGGTCGAGGCGACGGCCTAGTGGGACCAGGGGACTCCAGCCTCGGCAAGCACACGCGCTATCCCGAGCGCTACGACCCGAGCCTGCTGTTCCCGATTGCGCGTGCCGCCGGGCGCGTCGAGCTCGGCATCGGCGACGCGTTGCCGTTCACCGGCGTCGACATCTGGAATGCGTACGAACTGTCCTGGCTCGACCTGCGCGGCAAGCCGGTGGTCGCGCTCGGCGAATTCCGGGTGCCCGCGCAGTCGCCGAACCTGGTCGAGTCCAAGTCGTTCAAGCTCTATCTCAACGGCTACAACCGCGAGCGGTTCGCCGACGCGGACGAGGTGCGCGCGCGGCTCGCGCGTGACCTCGAGCTCGCCACCGGCAGCGCGATCGAAGTTGCGCTCTCGCCGCTCGCCCGCGTTGCGGCGATCGGCCGGCTCGAAGGCGAGTCGCTCGACACGCTCGCGATCGACATCGATGCGCATGGGCCGCCCGACCCGTCGCTGCTGCGCGCGGATGGGGCCATCGTCGAAGAAAGCCTCGTGTCGGATCTGCTGAAGTCGAATTGCCCGGTCACCGGGCAGCCCGACTGGGCCAGCATCCAGCTGCGCTATGCGGGACCGCGCATCGACCGCGCCGCCCTGCTGCGCTATCTGGTGTCGTTCCGCGACCATGCCGGTTTCCACGAGCAATGCGTCGAACGCATCTTCACCGACGTACTCCGGCAGTGCGCGCCGAGCCGGCTCGAGGTCTACGCACGCTACACGCGCCGCGGCGGCCTCGACATCAATCCATGGCGCGGCACGGCCTGCGCCGACGTGGGCAATCCGCGACTCGCGCGCCAGTAGCGTCGGGTGCCGGCAAGCGGCGGGACTCATTCGCCGTTAAGCCGGGGTGGGTGTAATGTGCCGTTCCCGCAAACAGAGGAGAGGGGACGATGGCAAACGAGCCGAAGAAGCCGGACTTCTCGAACGTGCAGGGCGGTGCCCGCTCGTCCGCTCCACCCGCCGCGCCGAAGGCCGACTTCGGCAATGTACGCTCCGGTGCCGCATCGACCGCACCGACGATCACCGACACGGAAGTGCCGGAGACCAGGACCTACACGGTCGAGCGTGGCGACAGCCTCTCGAAGATCGCCAAGCGCGAATACGGAAACGCCAATCGCTGGCGCGTGATCTTCGAAGCCAATCGCGACCTGCTCGACGATCCGGATCTGATCAAGCCCGGCCAGGTGCTCAAGATCCCGGCCGACACCGATTCCAACGACTGACGCAACGGAGGGTATGACGATGACGAAGCTACGCCCGCAATACAGCCTGATCGCCGTGATCGCCGGCGCGCTCGCGCTCTCCGCGTGCGGCAAGAACGAGGAACACACCGCGCCGCCGACCTCGACGCCGCCCACCACCACGAGCACGCCGCCGCCGGTGACGACGCCGGCTCCGGTCCCGGCTCCCGCGCCGGTCGCCGTTGCTTCGGTCGATCTCGGCAACGCAGTCGGCGCCGACCAGCGCGTGACGACGGCGGCGACCTCGTTCACGCCGCAGGACACGATCTACGCAGCCGTTTCGACCACCGGCAGCGCGGCCAACGCGGTGCTCAACGCGAAGTGGACCTATCAGGATGGCCAGACCGTCAACGAGTCCAGCCAGACGATCGCGCCGAGCGGTCCCGCGGTGACGACGTTCCACATCAGCAAGCCGGACGGCTGGCCGGCCGGCAACTACAAGGTCGAGATTTCGCTCGACGGCCGCCCTGTCGCGAGCAAGGACTTCAGCGTGAAGTGACGCCTTCGCGCGCGCAGTGATGCACCCGGAAGCGCGGAGCAATCCGCGCTTCTTTTTTGCCCGCGCGAAGAGCCAGGGACACGGTGCACACGCGCAGACCCGCCTACGCCGCGAACTCGTGCGCCTCGGCCGCGAATCCGAGCGTGATCGCGCCGGTACCGACGTTGATCATGCCGGTGATGCTCATCGGTGCCTCGAACACCTCGACGCCGTGTTCGGCGCAGGTCGCGAGCAGCGCCGCGTAACCCGGCATCATTCCGAGTTCCGCGAGGTCGCCGCCGTAGCTCACGCACAAGGTCGGCGCGAGCAGGCCTGCGCGGACGCGTCGCGCGGTTGCGTTGAACAGCATTTCCGCCCCCTGCTCGAACCCGCGCACCTTCGCGACCGGTCCGGTTTCCCCGCAATGCCCGCGCAGCAGCGGCTTGATGTCGAGCGCGGTGCCGAGCGCGGCGCTGACCCAGCCGACGCTGCGGTCGCCTTTCTTCTGCGCGCGCGCACGCAGGTAGTAAAGGTCGCGCGGCAGCATGTAGCCCCAGGTGTTGCGCGCGAGGAATTCGAGCCGTTCGCGCATCTGGCCGGGATTCTGGCCGGCTTCGCGCAGCCGCACGGCTTCCACGGCGGTCACGCCCTGCGCGGCGAACAGGTTGCCGGTGTCGATCACGCGCATCAGGAAAGGGCCGGTTACGCCGGCATCGCGGCGGATCGGGCGGTAGTCCTTGAGGATCGCGAAACTCGCCTGGCTCGCGCGCGCGTGGATCGGGCTGCGCGTGGACGTGATCGTGAGGCAGAACACGCAGTCGTAATCGATGACGAGCCGGCCGAGGAACAGGTCGCGAACCTGCTCGACGGTGTAGGG
Source organism: Dokdonella sp. (assembly GCA_036758645.1). Taxonomy (GTDB): domain Bacteria; phylum Pseudomonadota; class Gammaproteobacteria; order Xanthomonadales; family Rhodanobacteraceae; genus Dokdonella_A. The sequence continues at coordinate 15,043 of DAIOWG010000022.1, forward strand.
CTCGGTCTCCGCGTCGTGCCCGCGCGCGCCGAGCTTGTCGTCGAGGAAGCGGCGCCAGGTCGCGGGGTCGCGGTCGTCGACGAGCGTCTGGTCGTCGAGCCGTACCGCGATCGGCAGCACCGTGATCGCGTTCGTCTCGAGGAAGCGATCGGGAAGATCGCAGGCCGAATCCACCACGATGCCGATGCGCATCGCCAGACCCCCGTACTGCGCCGGCCCTCCAGCGGCCGACCGGACTCACGCGGCACGTTACCACGCGCGCCACCGCCGCGGTCTTGCGCTGCAGCGAACGCATCGGCTTCATGAAACGCCGCGAACGCGCGACAATGGGCGACTGCCGCTCGCCGGCCGCGCGTTCCGTCCACCCGGAGATTCCGATGACATCAACCGTTCCCGTGCCGCCCTCCGGCGGCTCCCGCATCCGCATCGCCGACGGCGTGCTGACGGTGCCCGACCAGCCGATCGTGCCGTTCATCGAAGGCGACGGCACCGGCCCCGACATCTGGCGCGCTTCGGTGCGCGTGCTCGATGCCGCGGTCGCCAAGGCCTATGGCGGCCAGCGTCGCATCCACTGGATGGAAGTGCTCGCCGGCGAGAAGGCGTTCAACCAGACCGGCAACTGGCTGCCCGATGAAACCGTCGAGGCCTGCCGCGAGTACCTCGTGTCGATCAAGGGTCCGCTGACCACGCCGGTCGGCGGCGGCATCCGCTCGCTCAACGTCGCGCTGCGCCAGATGCTCGACCTCTACACTTGCCTGCGCCCGGTGCGCTGGTTCAAGGGCGTGCCCTCGCCGGTCAAGGATCCCTCGAAGGTCGACATGACGATCTTCCGCGAGAACACCGAGGACATCTACGCCGGCATCGAATTCCAGGAAGGCTCGGACGAGGCGAAGAAATTCGCCTCGCTGCTGCAGGAACATTTCCCGGACCGCTACCGCAAGATCCGCTTCCCCGCGACCTCCGGCTTCGGCATCAAGCCGGTCTCGAAGGACGGCACCGAACGCCTCGTGCGCGCGGCGCTGAAGTACGCGGTCGACAACGACCGCTCTTCGGTGACCCTCGTGCACAAGGGCAACATCATGAAGTTCACCGAGGGCGGCTTCCGCGACTGGGGCTATGCGCTCGCGCAGTCCGAGTTCGGCGCGGTCGAACTCGATGGCGGCCCGTGGATGACGTTCAAGAACCCGAAGACCGGCAAGACGATCACGGTCAAGGACGCGATCGCCGATGCCTTCCTGCAGCAGATCCTGCTGCGCCCGGCCGAATACGACGTGGTCGCGACGCTGAACCTCAACGGCGACTACCTCAGCGACGCGCTCGCCGCGCAGGTCGGCGGCATCGGCATCGCGCCGGGCGGCAACATCAACTACGTGACCGGCCACGCGGTGTTCGAGGCGACCCACGGCACCGCGCCGAAGTACGCGGGGCTGGACAAGGTCAATCCGGGTTCGGTGATCCTCTCGGGCGAGATGATGCTGCGCTACATGGGCTGGACCGAAGCCGCCGACGCGATCATCGTCGCGATGGACAGGGCGATCGCTGCAAAGCGGGTCACCTACGACTTCGCGCGCTTGATGGAAGGCGCGACCGAGGTCAAGTGCTCGGAGTTCGGCGACGCGCTGATCGCCGCGATGTGATGACTGCAGGCCTTCCCCCGCGCAGCGGGGGAAGGCGCAGCACGAGACTCGGGACCCGGCGATCCCGCCGCATGCGTCAATCGAAGCCATTGCGGAACAGCCGGTCCTGCGGTGCACCCCAGGGCAGCGGGTAACGTGCGAGACCCAGGGCGTAGCCGGGCAGGGTCCAGGAACTGTAGGCCGTGCCATCCGGCAACTGGCGCCAGTCCCAAGGGAGCACCTCGGTGCTGTACGACTCGCCGCCTCCATGCGGGAACTGCACGCGTGGCGCGAGGCTGTGCGGATCCAGCAGGTGCATGCGCGGCCCATCTTCGTGCACGACGGAAAACACGAACCCGTCCTCGCCGTAGCCAAGCGATTCTTCGGGCAGGTCGAAGCGCGCGGCCGAGACCTGGCCTTGTGCGTCGAGACTCCACAACGCCAAATCCCACGGCTTGGTTCCCCCGGTCGTCAACAACCATTGGCCCGACGCGGGACCTACGAAGAAGATCGCGAAATGCAACGACGGCACGCCGCTCAGCGGCATCGGCGCGGCGAGATTGCCCTCGGCGTCGATGCGTCGCAGCAGCAGCGGGTCGCCGTAGTGGTCGCCCGGCGAAACCAGCATGCTCGTGCCGTCGGGCGCGAGTGTCGCCTTCCAGTGCGCATCGGGGAAATCACGCCGCCACGCGAGCTGCCCGTTGGGTGCGACGCGCAACACGCTGAGCGTGAACGGCGTGCACCCGCCGGAGCAGGGCGCCTCGCCCGACGCGATCACGGAAACACTGCCGTCCGCATGCGCGTGCGCTGCGAGGATCTCGAAGTCATCGTCGGCCATCGGATGCTCGTGCAGCCCGAGCACCTCGCCACTGTCGCCGACCGAGCGCCACACCAGGCGTCGCGTTGCGGCAATC
>DAIOWG010000023.1:0-17538 GCA_036758645.1 Dokdonella sp.
GCCGCTTCGACCGCCAGGTGGTCGTGCCGCTGCCCGACCTCAAGCGACGCGAGCAGATCCTCAAGGTGCACATGCGCAAGGTGCCGATGGCGTCGGACGTGGAGCCGCTCACGATCGCGCGCGGCACGCCGGGCTTCTCGGGCGCCGACCTCGCCAACCTCGTCAACGAGGCCGCGCTGTTCGCCGCGCGCGAGAACTCGCGCGAGGTGCGCATGGACCACTTCGAGCGCGCGAAGGACAAGATCATGATGGGTGCCGAGCGGCGCTCGATGATCATGAGCGACGACGAGAAGAAGCTCACGGCCTACCACGAGGCCGGCCATGCGATCGTCGGCCTGTCCGTGCCCGAGCACGACCCGGTGCACAAGGTCACGATCATCCCTCGCGGTCGCGCACTCGGCGTGACGATGTTCCTGCCGGAGCAGGATCGATACAGCCACTCCAAGAGCTCGCTCGAAGGCCGCCTCGCGAGCCTCTACGGCGGGCGCGTCGCGGAAGAGCTGATCTTCGGCGACGACAAGGTCACCACCGGCGCTTCCAACGACATCCAGCGCGCGACCCAGCTCGCGCGCGACATGGTCACCAAGTACGGCCTTTCGGAGGAACTGGGTCCGATGACCTATACCGACGAGGAGGACGAGGTGTTCCTCGGCCGCTCGGTGACGCAGCACAAGCACGTGTCGGAAGCGACCGCGCGCAAGATCGACGAAGTCGTGCGTGGCGTCATCGATCGCGCTTACGAACGCGCGCGCGGCATCCTGACCAGCAACAGCGACAAGCTCGAAGCGATGGCGCAGGCGCTGCTGCAGTACGAGACGATCGACCGCGAGCAGATCGCCGCGATCATGGCCGGCCGCGAACCTGATCCGCCCAAGGACTGGCAGGGTGAGCGCAAGCCCGGCGGTGGTGGCGGAGGCAGCAGTCCGCGCGGCGAAAGTCCGATCGGCGGGCCTGCGGTGCAGCCGCGCGTAGCATCCCGCGAGCGCGACTGATCGGCGCTGCATGTCGAGCCCGGAATGGCCGCCGCGAGGCGGCCTTTTTCGTATTGCGGCGCATCGATCCGGCGGTGACGGCCTCGCATCCGCACGTACGCGAGGCGGTGCGCAGTTCTCGCCATCGTCGGGTCGCGACCGAGCTGCCGCCGACTCCGCCGCGTGCCGGATGCCGATCTCCGTCGGCGGTCCCGCGGGGGCGCCGTACGGCGTCATGTGAAGCCGCTGGGCGGCCGTTGGTGTAAGGTTGCGCGCCGATCCGGGCGAGTCGAATTCGAGCCCGGTCCTCCCTCGACTGCCATCCGTCGCGCGCCGGGAACGGCTTGCGGGGCGGGAAGGAAACACCGCATGTCCACGCGCATGATCCGCACCGTACTCTCCATTTCGATCGCCGCGACGTTCTGCGCGGGCACGCAGGCGGCAACGCCGACGCATTGGGTCCGCGCCGAAACCACCGCCGTGCAGCTGCGACAGGTGTTCGGTGCGGATGTCGCCGCTGCCGACTACGGTCGCTTCCAGTGGCTCGGCACCGACGCATCCGGTCTCGCGCGGCTGCGCGCGGCCGGCGTCGCGGTGGTCGAGCCCGATGCGCCGTTCGTGCTCGATCTCGGCGGCGTGCGATTCGATCCGCTCGAGGGCGAGCCGCGCGCCGCGGGCTGGGAGATGCGCTCCGATGCAGACGCCGCGGACCTTCGCCTGGTGCAGTTCGACCGGCCCGTGCGCGAACAGGACCTCGCATCACTGCGTGCGGCAGGTCTCGTGCCGCTGCAGTACATCCATCCGTTCACCTATGTCGCATGGGGCCGCCGCGATGCGCTCTCGCGCGCGGCAACCAACGCCGGCGTGCGCTGGAGCGGTGACTTCACGCCGGCCTACCGCGTGTTGCCGCGCTGGCGCGCACTCGATGCGGCGGTGATCGCGGTGAACGTGCTCGTCTACCGTGACGCCGTCGGCGTCGAAGCGGCGCTCGCGGCCGCGGGTGCCGAAGTCGGTGCGCGCCACGCGATCGACCGCGGCTTCGCCGTGATCGGCGTGCGCGCGGCCGGCGACCTGTTCGCCGAACTCGCGCGCGTGCCGGGCGTGTACAGCGTGCAGCCGGTGCCGACCGACGGTGGCTTGCGCGGCGAGATGAGCAACCAGGTCAATGCCGGCAACATCGATGCGGGCAACCTCGCGGTGCCGGGTTACCTCGCGTGGCTCGACGGTATCGGCCTGCGCGGCACCGGCGTGATCCTCGCCGATGTCGACGGCGGCATCCACGACACCCATCCCGATCTCGTGAGCCGCATGCTGCCTTGCACGGGCACGACCTGCGGTGGCAGCGCGACCGACGCGCACGGCACGCACACGGCCGGCATCATGGCCGCCGACGGCAGCTCGGGCGTGCTCGCAGGCGGTTTCCTGCGCGGCCTCGGCATGGCGCCCGGCGCGAACCTGATCGAGCAGGTGTACTGGCCGACCTTCACGCAACCGGGCGGCATGCTGCAGCTCATGACCGACTCGGCGCGCAACGCCGCCTACGCATCGGGCAACAGCTGGGGCCCGGCAGGCAGCCCGCTCGGCTACGACGGCGATACGCGCCAGGTCGACGTCGGCGTGCGCGATGCCGATCCGGATGCGGTGGGCGACCAGCCGCTGTTGTACGTGCTGTCGGCGATGAACGGCAACGGCGGCACCAGTTCGATCGGAACGCCCGACGAGGGCAAGAACATGTTCACGATCGGCTCGACCAAGATGCAGAGCGCGTCGACCGTGCAGTACACCGACATCGACAACATCTCCGCGAACAGCTCGCATGGCCCGGCGCTCGACGGCCGCAGCGTGCCTGCGATGGTCGCCCCCGGATGCAGCGTGGACTCGAGCGCGAGTGCGACCGGCTACCAGCTCATGTGCGGCACCAGCATGGCCTCGCCGCACGTGACGGGCGCGTCGGCGCTGTTTGTCGAGTACTACCGCACGCTCACCGGTACCGACCCGAGCCCGGCACTCGTGAAAGCCGCGTTCACCGCCGTCGCGAAGGACCTGACCGGCAATCGCGACGCCGACGGCAACCTGCTCACGCATCGGTTCGACAACAAGCAGGGCTGGGGTCGCATGCAGGTCGCCCCGGTGGTGGCGCCGCAGCAGGCGGTGCAGTACGTCGACCAGAGCGTGGTGTTCGACGCGACCGGCGACGGCTGGAGCCGCACGTTCCTCGCCGACGATCCGGCGCAGCCGATCCGCATCATGCTCGCGTGGACCGACGCGCCGGGACACGGCCTCGGCGGTTCGACGCCGGCATGGAACAACAACCTCGACTTGCGCGTGACCGCCGATGGCGAGACCTACGCGGGCAACGTACTCGACATGGCCGGCTGGTCGACGGCCGGCGGCGTCGCGGACGCGAAGAACAATACCGAAGCGGTGTTCCTGCAGTCGGCGCAGCATGCAGGCGCAGTCACGGTCGAAGTGCTCGCCACCGACATCAACTCGGACGGACTGCCCGCGAGCGGCGACGCGACCGACCAGGACTTCGCACTGGTCTGCTACAACTGCGCCGCCGAGGTCGCGGCCGGAGCCGACCTGTCGGTGTCGGCGGAGGCCGACACCGCGACGTTCCTGCCCGGGCAGGCGCTGGTGTTCGGCGTTACGGTCGCCAACGCGGGCCCCGACGATGCGGACGGCGTCAGCGTGACGCTGTCGGCACCGGGACTCGAGAACATCGCGGCCTCGATCTTCAGCGACTGGCAGTGTGCCGCGCAGCCCGGTGGTGCGATCTGCACCTACCCGCCAACGCTCGCCGCAGGTGGTTCCTCGCTGCTCGTGGTCGAGAGCACGGTCGCTGCATCGGCGACCGCGCCGCTCGTCGCGAGTTTCGGTGTCAGCGCCGCCCAGGCGGACGGCAATGCGTCGAACAACTCGAGCGTGGTCGAAGTCGAGCTGCTCGACTCCATCTTCGCCGATGACTTCGAGGTCCCGTCGCCTTGATCCCGCGCCTGCTCGACTGCGGCGGCCGCACGCTCGACCTCGGTCGCCCCTGCATCGCGGGCATCGTGAACGTGACGGCCGATTCGTTCTCCGACGGCGGTCGTTTCCTCGATCCGGCTCGCGCGGTCGAACACGGCCTGCGCCTCGCCGCCGAAGGCGCGGACCTGCTCGACATCGGCGGCGAATCGACGCGCCCGGGCGCGCCCGACGTGCCGGTCGACGAGGAAATCGCGCGCGTGGTGCCGGTGATCGAAGCGCTCGCGCGTGCGTGCACGCTGCCGATCTCGATCGATACCTCGCGGCCCGAGGTCATGCGCGCGGCGGTCGCGGCCGGCGCGGGCTTCATCAACGACGTGCGCGCGCTGCGCGTCGACGGTGCGCTCGATGCGGCCGCCGCACTCGGCGTACCGGTGTGCCTCATGCACATGCAGGGCACGCCGGCCACGATGCAGGACGCACCGAGTTACGACGACGTCGTCGGCGAAGTGCACCGCTTCCTGACCGAGCGCATGTTCGCTTGCCAACTCGCGGGCATCGACAAGCGCAGCATCCTCGTCGACCCCGGCTTCGGATTCGGCAAGACGCTCGAACACAATCTCGCGTTGCTGCGTGCCCTCGCGCGCTTCGGCGAACTCGGTCCGGTGCTGGTCGGTCTCTCGCGCAAGGGCATGATCGGCGCGATCACCGGCCATGACGAGCCTTCCGATCGCGCCGCGGGTTCCGCGGCCGCCGCGCTGATCGCGGTGCAGAACGGCGCGACGATCGTGCGCGTACACGACGTCGCGATCACGCGCGACCTGCTCGCGGTGTGGCGTGCGGTCGGTCCGCCTTCGGCGCCGCCTGCGCGCGCGCCAGCGTCTCCGCGCGTCCCGGGCTGGGACGACGATTGATCCTTGCCGCCCTGGCGAGCGCTCGATGCTAGGCTGGCTGCATGGGCGACGTGACAGGACTCCTGCAGCGCTGGTCCGGCGGTGACGGCGATGCGCTGGACCGGCTGGTGCCGCTGGTCTACGACGAACTGCGGCGGCTCGCCGCACACCAGCTCGCGGGCGAGCGTCGCGACCACACGTTGCAGGTGACCGGCCTCGTCAACGAGGCCTACCTTCGCCTGACCGGGCAACGCCAGTCGAGCTGGGCCGACCGTCGCCAGTTCCTGCTGGTCGCCGCGATGATGATGCGGCGCGTGCTCGTCGACCACGCACGCCGGCAGGCAGCGGCGAAGCGCCCGCGCGCCGACGATCGGCTGTCGATCGAGGAAATCGACCTGCCGGGCGAATCGGACGCCGATCTCGTCGCGCTCGACGATGCACTGAACCGCCTCGCAGAGATCGATCCGCGCCAGGCCGAGGTGGTGCAATTGCGCTACTTCGCCGGCCTCGACATCGAGGACACCGCGCGCACGCTGGAACTGTCGGTGTCGACGGTCACGCGCGAATGGCGCATGGCGCGCGCATGGTTGCGTCGCGAACTCGGCGAGTGACGGCGCGGCGCGATCAGCGCGTGCCGGTGGCGGCCGCGGCGCTCTTCGCCAGTCCCTGCGCGAGTTCGGCGCGAACGTCTGCATAGGCGTTCTGGTCGATGCGCTCGAGTACCGACAGTCCCTTCCGATAGCTGCGTCCCGCGGCCTGCGGATCGCCGAGCGCGAGCTGGGTTTCGGCCAGCGTGCCGAGTGCGGCGGCGTAGTAGCCCGCGTCCATGCCACTGTCGGAACCGGCCGCCTGCTCGAGCGCGGGCAGCACCTCGAGCACCAGGCGCTGCGCTTCGCGGGGGTCGCCGTGGCGCGCGGTCAGGGTCGCGAGATTCGAGGTCGCCCCGAGGTAGAGCCAGTGCTGGTCGCCGCCGTGTTCACGCGCGAGCCGCGCAGTGCGGCGATAGACGTCGATCGCCTCGTCGGCGCGGTCGAGTTGCGACAGCGTGACGCCGAGGTTGTTGAGTACGCCGACGAGGGTCAGGCCGGGACCGGTCACGCGCTCGTGGTCCGCCACGAGCGACCGATACAGCGGTACCGCACGTTCCGGATCGAGCTTGGCGACCGCGTTCGCGTGCACGGAACGGCTCGACAGTGCGCGCGGATCGTCGGCGCCGTAGCGGCGATTCGACAGCAGCAGCGCCTGCTCGGCCATCGCGACCGCGCGTTCGCGCTCGTCCTGGGCGTCGTAGAGCGAGGACAGCGCGCGATACGCCTGCAGCAGCAGCGGCTCCGGCGCAGGCGTTCGCTGCTGCAGCCGGGCAAGGATCGCCTCGAGCTGCGCGCGGATTTCGGCGAGCGGGACATCGAGCAGGTTCACGTGGTTGTGCAGCTCGCGCAGGCGCAGCCGCGTGATCTCGTCGCGATGGTCGCCACCGGTCGACTGCAGCAGGCGGATCGCCTCGGCGTCTGCGGCGATCGATGCGCCGGTCTGACGGCTGGTGCTGTAGGCGGCTGCGAGTTCGGCGAGCAGCGCCGCGCGCTCCTCCGGCCCCGCGGCGTCCGCATCGACCTGGTCGCGGGCGGCCAGCAGCAGCGGCAGCGCCTCGTTGCCGAGGCCGAGCGCGTTGTAGGCGCGACCCATCGAAAGCAGCATCGAGCCGCGCTGCGCCGGCGACAGGTCGTGTCGCCGCTCGAGTTCGCGCACGCCGCGGTCGAGCATCTCGCGCACGGTGACCTGGTTGCCGCGCGAGCGCAGCGAATCCGCGTTGCCGAACAGGTCGGTCATGTACGCGAGCATCGCCTGCGCACGGTCGCGCTCGCGTTCGACGCGCGCGTGCTGGGCTTCGCGATCGAGCGCGAATGCGGCGAACAGCAGCGCGAACGCGATCGAGGCCGCGAGCGGCCAGCGTCGTCGCCAGGCGAAACGCCGTGCGCGGTAGGTCCAGTGACCGCGGCGCGCGTGCACCGGTTCGGAGCGGAGGAAGCGGCGCAGGTCGTCGGCGAGCGCCGCGACCGAGGCATAGCGCTGCGCCGGATCGCGTCGCAGCGCTTTCAGGATGATCGCGTCGAGGTCACGCGGCACGCGCACGGGGGGTGGCGCAATGCGCGCGTTCGCGGATTCCGGCGCCTTGCCGGCGACGTCCGCGATGCGGCTCGGTGGCGTGACTTCGTCGTCGGCGACGATCGCACCGGATGCGAGATGCGGCGAGCCGAGGTGGTCGAACGGACGCACGCCGGCGAGCAGCTCGTACAGCACGACGCCGAGCGAATAGATGTCGCTGGCGGTGCCGAGCGGTTCGCCGCCGATCTGCTCGGGACTCGCATACGCGAGCGTCAGCGCGCGCAGGGCGGTTTCGGTGCGCGGCTCGGTGTCGTCGTGCGCGAGCAGGCGCGCGATGCCGAAATCGAGCAGTTTCGGCTCGCCGCGGTCGGTCACCAGGATGTTGGCGGGCTTGATGTCGCGATGGATCACGAGCTGCCGGTGCGCATGTTCGACCGCCGCGCAGACCTCGAGGAACAGCTCGATTCGCGCGCGCGTCGCGAGTGCGCGCGCCGCGCACTAGCGGTCGATGCGTTCGCCCTCGACCAGTTCCATCGCGAGGAACGGCCGACCGTCGGCGTTCACGCCCGCATCGATCAGGCGCGCGATGTTCGGATGGTCGAGTTGCGCCAGGATGCGACGCTCGCGCCGGAACCGTGCGAGCGTCGCGGCATCGCTGCCACCGCCTGCGTGGAGGAGCTTGAGCGCGACGCGCTGGCGCAGGTCGCCATCGGTGCGTTCGGCCAGGTGCACGACGCCCATTCCGCCCTGGCCGAGTCGCGCGAGCACGCGATAGCTGCGCGGGAGCGTGGCTTCGATGCCGTCCCCTGCCGCGGCGCCGCCAGCTGCAACCGCGGGCGGTGGCAGCCGGTCGGCGCTGGCGTCCTCCGCCGCATCGATGAGCCAGCATGCTTCCGCGCGCAGGCGCTCGTCGCCATCGCAGGCCTCGGCGAGCAGCGCTTCGCGATCGTCGGCGGCGTGCCCGAGCACGCGGCGTGCGATCGCCTTGGCCTTTCGGTAGCGCTCCGCCGATTCGTCCACTTGCGTCCGTCCGTTCCGATTGCCCGTGATCCGAGCACGCCATCTTCGATGCAGCCGCGTCGAATGACCAGATCCGGCGCGTTCCTGCGCGTTCTGGGGATCGACTGCCCTCGTCGGTCGGGGCGGTCCCCGATCTCCGGGGCCGCATCAGGAGGGGATCATGCAACAGCACTACCACGCCAGCCGCGCCATCCTGATTCGGCCGCAGGCGGGCCCCGCATGAGCCGCGTCGCAGCGCCGTGTGCCGGCGCGCGCGAGGACGCGCCCGGCGCGCGCGGCGCGGTCTACGCATTCGAGCTCGCGCGGATCGATGTCGGTGCGCGCGAACTGTGGCGCGAAGGTCGCCGGCGCGCGCTGCCATCGCGCGTATTCGATTGCCTCGTCTACCTGATCGAACATCGTGACCGCGCGGTCGGGCGCGACGAACTCGTCGCCGCGATCTGGGGGCGGGTCGACGTGACCGATGCGCAACTCGGCCAGATCGTGCTGAAGGCGCGTCGCGCGATCGGCGACGACGGACAGGCGCAGCGGCTGATCCGCACGATGCCGAAGTTCGGCTACCGGTGGAGTGCGCCGGTCGAGCGCGTCGAAGCCGCCGTCGATCGCGTGCAGCCGCTCGCGCCGGCGGCGGTCGTGGTGCCCGCGCCTCGAGTGATCGGAACATCGCGCGCCGCGCTGCGTGCAAGGTTGGCCGTGCTGGGCGCTGGCGCACTGTTCGTCGCCACCACCTGGGGGTTCGCGCGCACGCAGTCCGAGCCGGGTGCCAGCCCGGCAGCCGCACCGGCCGCAGTGGTGCTTCCGGTGGAGGTCGCGCCTGCGCCGGGTCGCGAATGGATCCGCCTCGGTGGAATGGACGTGCTGGCCGCACGCCTGCGCGCGGGCGGCCTCGAGGTCGCGCCCAGCGACGAGGTGCTGTCGCGGATCGTCGAATTCGACGCCGCACGAGCCGACGCGCGGTCGCGGCGCGCCGATGCGGGCCTCGTGGTGAGGGCGGGGCTCGCCGAGGGACCGCATGGCTGGCAGGTCGAGGTTCGCGCAGTCAGCGCTGGCCGGGACGTGGTGCTCGCACGCGCGGGCGGGGTAGACCCCCTGGTCACGCTGCAACGCGCCGGTGACGAACTGCTTGCGCGCCTCGAGGACGATCGACGCGCACCCGCGGCGGGACGCATGCGCGAGGGGGTGGCGGAGGCGCCTTGAGCGCCTCCGCCGCGAAAGTCCCGCCGTCGTCGAGAGAGGGCGACGGCGGGTCGGCCGACAGCTGGGGGAGTGTCGGACGAAATCGGCCGCGCGCTGCGGATCACCGCGCGGATCGCATGGACAGGGTGGCGCCGCGGGCGCTGCGCGTCATTCGTGATCCGTTACGTTTCCATTCGTCGCGCATGGCGCGTGCCTTTGTTGCTGCCCGTGCGGCGCCATGGCGTGATCCGGAGCGCGATACCAGCGGGCCGCACGGCGGGCGGGAGCGGGGCGAGCAACGAGCGCGTTCGGGCCGCGCCGCCATCCGCGAAGCCGGTCTCCGGATCCATCAGCCTCGACGCGCGGACGGCACCGGGTCCCTGCGTCCGCCTGGACCACGACCGGGTCGATGAATTCGGGCAGGAGCTCCTGGCTGCGTCACTGCAAGCCGGCCGAAGCCGGTGCACCGCCGGCCATGCGCGGTGGCTCGAGCAGCGCCGGAGCCAGCTCGCGTTCGCCCGCGAGTGCGCGCGCCTGCACGAGGGCGGCACGCCAGGCATCGACCTGGCCGAGAGCGCGATACAAGCGTGCCTGCAGCACCGCGCAGTCGAAGTCCTGTTCGCTCCAGCGCGCGACACGCCCGATCACCGCGCTCGCGCGTGCGTGGTCACCGGCTTCGAGCAGCCGGCCGCCATAGGACTGGGCGACCACCACGAGGTCGCGCGGGACGGTGCGCCTTTCGGCCTCGGCCAGCGCGGCTGCGAAGCTGCGGTCGGCCTCTTCGATGCGCTGTTCGGACCATGCGAGCTCGGCTTGGGCGAGCGCGGACAACAGGCTTACGCTCGGCAGGCCCGGATGTGCCGCGGCCCATTGCGCGAATTCGCGGGCTTCGGCTCGCGCGCCGGAGGCGTCGCCCGCGGCGCGCAGCGCGCGGCCGAGGCCAAGCCACGCGCGTGCGCGTTCGGGCGCCTCGTCGAGTGTCGGCAACCGCTGCACCGCGATGCGGGCCGCCTGCGCGGCGTCGGCGAGTCGGCCTGCATCGAGTTCGAGCCGCGCGCGCTCGGATGCGACATCGCCGGGCAGGCCGCCGGAATCGGCAGGGTCGAGGCGCCGTTCCACCTCGTCGAGCAGCGCGCGCGCCTCGCCGATGCGACCGTTCGCGGCCAGCGCACGCGCGCGCTGCAGTTCGAAGCTCGCGCGGCTGCGCGCGTTCGCGATCTGCGCGCGCTGCGTCCACAACCCGTCGCTCGCGGCGAGGGCGGCCTTTGCATCGAGCAGGGCGAGCTGTGCCTTGACCTGCGCGGCCACCGTCAGCGACAGGTCATTGACCGATCCGAAGCGCGTGAAGCGATCGGCCGCGCGCTGCAGGATCTGCAACGCTTCGGCATGCCGGCCACGTGCGTTGTCGAGCACGCCCTCGTTCGCGTCGACGCGTGCGAGGGCGAGCGCGTCGCCGGCGAGTTCGAGCGCGATGCGCGCGCGCGCGAGGTCGACCGCGGCCTCGTCGAAGCGGCCGAGATTGACCAGCGCCGCGGCGCGCCCGGTATGCGCCTGGCCCAGCACGCCCGGTTCGCGCCCGGTTTCGGTCAAGGCGATCGCTTCGTCGAACGCGCGCAGCGCATCGGTGCTGCGGTCCTCGCGCACGGCGACGGCCCCGAGCAGGTAGAGCGCGCCCGCGCGCAGGTTCGCGTCATCTGCGCCGCTGGTCGTCGCGAGCAGCGGTTCGAGCAGCGCGCGCGCCTGCGGCAGGCGACCGCTGCGGAACTCGACCTGGGCCAGGCGCACGCGCATCGGCGGCGCATCGCGCAGCGCTGCCGGGGCCGTTTCGAGCAGGCGCCTTGCGGTCGCGAAGTCGTCCGCGAGCATCGCGGCTTCGACGCGCTGCTGCAATTCCGCAAGCGACAGCGGCGCGACCGCGTCGCCGGCGCCGGGCGGTGCGTGCCCGAGCACCGCCAGCAGCCGGTCGGCGGCTTCGCGCGCGGTGCCGATCGGCTCCGGACCCTGCGCACGCACGTCGCGAAGGCTGCCGTCTGCGCCGCGCAGCTCGATGCGCACTTCCCAGCCGGCAGTGCCACGTTCGGCCGTGACCTGCGCGAGCAAGCGCGCGCCCGTGAGCTCGCGCAAGGCGCGGGCGTCGGTGGCCGCCGGCGAATTGCCGCGCAGCAGCGCCACCACGTTGTCGCTCGCGACCACCGACTGCCCGCCGTGGCGCAATCGCGTCGCCAGCAGGTCCATCAAGCCGAGGCGCAGCCAGCCCCATTCGGATCCGCCGTCGACGACGACCGGCAGCACCGCGATGGTGGCGTGCGGCGCTGAACGGGCGGCCGGGCCAATCGTGGAGTGGTTCGACGGTTTGAGCGCGTAGCCGATCGATCCGAGCAGGGCGACGACCGCGGCGATCACCAGCCCGATGCGCCAGCGCCGAGCAGTCGCGCGGCTCGAGCCGGGCGTGGATGCGGCAGGCGATGCGGGTTCGTCCTGCGGCGCCGCGGGCGGTGCCGATGGCGATCCGGTAGTCGGCGATGGCGGCGCCTCGATCGCGAGCTCGGCGATCCAGCGGTAGCCGAACCGCGGCACGGTGCGGATCATCGTCTGCTCGTTGCCGGTGTCGCCGATCGCGCGGCGCGCCTTCAGCACGGTCTGCCCGAGCAGCGTATCGCTGACGTCGGCGCGTCCCCACACGGCGGCGATGAGTTCATCACGGCCAACCGCGCGGTCGCGATGCTCGACGAGGTAGGCGAGCACGTCGAACACCTTCGGCGACAGCGTCGCGAGCGTGCCTGCGCACGAGAGCTCGCGCGCGGACGGATCGAGCCGATGATCGCCGAAGCGGTAGATCGCGCGGGTCATCGTCGCGCGGCCGCGATGCGCGCCGGCGCGCGGCGCGGATTCAGGACGTGACGAGCCATGCCGCAAGACCGAGGAAGATGCCCATGCTCACGACGTCGGTGGCCGTGGTCAGGAAAATGCTGGAAGCAGTGGCAGGGTCCGCACCGAGCCGCTTGAGGAACAGCGGCACTGCAGCGCCCGCGAAGCCCGACATCGCGCAGCTGCCGACCATCGCGACGAACGTGATGATCGCGAGCAGCATCGCCTGCGGATGCTGCTGGTGGTGCGCGAGCCAGTACATGCCGGCCGCCGCGACGAGGCCGGTCAGCGCGCCATTGACGAAGCCGAGCCAGCTCTCCTTCCAGAGCAGCGCCGACGTGCGCGAGGCCTTGACCTCGCCGAGCGTCATCCCGCGCAAGGTCACTGCCAGGGCCTGGCAGCCGGTGTTGCTGCACTGGCCCGAGAGCACCGGGATGAACACCGCGAGCAGCACGATGCGGTCGATCGTGCCCTGGAAATAGCCGACCACGCCAGCCGCGACGAACGCGGTGACGAGGTTGAGTTGCAGCCACGGATGGCGAAAACGCAGCGCGCGCTGCCATGGCGTCGCGAGGCGTTCCTCCTTCTCCACGCCAACCATCGCGCCTGCCTGCGCGCTGATCTCGAAAGCCTGTTCCTCGAACAGCACCGAGCCACGCACGACACCGACGAGGCGCCCATCCGGATCGACCACCGGATAGACCGGGTAATGCCGGCGCACGACTTCGCGCATCGCGTCGATCACGTCCGTTTCCGGGTGCAGCGCGAACGGGCGCGCGACCATCACGTCGGCGAGGCGCTGGTCGGGGCGCGCGAGCGCGAGTTCACGGAACGCGACGACGCCTTCGAGCCGGCCGGGCGCATCGACCACGAAGACGTAGGTCACCAGGGTGTGCGAGACGATCGGGCGCAGGCGCTCGAGCACGTCGCCGATGCGCGCATCGGCGCGGAACACCGCAGGTGCGGGCTCCATCAGCCGACCCACCGTGCCCTCCGCGCATTGCTGCCCGCTCAGCCACGGCCCGTTCTCGCCCTGGCCCGCGGCAAATGCGATCTGTCGCCGGCGATCGGCACCGAAGCGGTCGAGGATCGCGACGGCCCGTCCCGGCCCCGCCGCACGCAGCAGCTCCGCGATCTTCGCGTCGGGCAGTGCGGCGAGCCGTTCGACCGCCGCGGCGGCGTCGAGCTCGCGCAGGTCCTCAGGCGACACGGGATGTTCGGACATTGCAGGATTCCCCGGCTGGCCGCGGGATGCTAGCCCAAGCGGCGGTGCGCCAGCCATGGCCGGAGCGCACGCAGTTGCCGCCACCACGCCGCGCGTGAAGGACCGTTCGGCGCGTTCATCCGGTCTTTAGGGGGCGCGCGCGACGATGGCGACAATCCCCCGATGAGGCAGGCGCCATGAAGAACTCCCTGACATCGAACATCGTGCTCGTGGTGGCGCTGGTCGCGCTCGCGGGCTGCGTCGCGGCTCCGCCGCGCACGCGATACTACGACGACGACTATTACCAGAGGCGCGCCGCGTACGACTGCTCCACCTGCGGCGTCGTGCGCGAAGTCGAGCGCGTCTACGTCGACGACAGCGGCACCAGCGGCGGCGGCGCGGTGATCGGCGCGATCATCGGCGGCGTGCTCGGCAGCACGATCGGCAAGGGCGACGGGCGTACCGCGGCGACGGTCGGGGGCGCGGTCGCCGGCGGCTTCGCCGGCAACGCGATCGAACGCAACCAGAACCGCGGCTACGGCGGGCGCGAGGCGTGGCAATTCACGGTGCGCCTGGACAACGGCCGCTGGGCCCGCGTCACGCAGTGGGACGCCTATGACCTGCGTCCCGGCGACCGCGTGATGATCCGCGACAACCGCCTGATGCGCCTGCGCTGACCGGCAAGGCGGCACGTGGAAGGCTGAAACACGCCGCACGCGGAGATCACGGAGGCCAACGTGCTCCGTGCGGGGTTGCGTCCGTGCGGGTTTGCGGACGCATTCCCGCGGGAATGTCGCAGGCGCGGTGATGCCATCAGGCAGGGTTGCGACCCCGGTCCGCCCAGGCGCCGAATTCCTGCGCCTCGCACGCGCGGTCAGGATCGACCGTCGTCGGCAAGCCGACACGCGACGCGCGTGCGTACCCGGGCTCGTACTCCGTGACGCGCCGTCAGTTGATGCGGTAGAAGTTGTGCGCGCCTATGGTCGCGACCGGCTCGCCCTTGGCCCAGTATGAAGTCGCATCGGCGAGGATGAAGTGGTCCGCGTCGGGGACCACGAACTGACGCCGCGACGCCGGCAGCGACCACATCGAGATCGCGCGTCCCGCGACCTGCCAGGCTTTCTGCCACGCTTTCGGATTGGCGACCACGTAGCTTGCGCGCGTGGTGCTCAGCGCGAACTGGCCCGGGGAACGCACGACGGCGCAGACGGTGTCGCCCCAGCGGCCGTGCTCGCGCCGGCGCATCGCGACCTCGGCGACCGCCATCTGGCCGATCTGCGACTCGCTGCGGGCTTCCAGGTAGATCGTGGTTGCCAGGCAGAGCTGGTCGGCCGCAGGCTGCGGCAGCACCGATGCGAGCCAGAGCAGGAAAGACAGTTTCATTCGTTACCTCTCCGTACGCGAACGACGGGACCGGGGACGTGCGGCAACGGCCGCCTGACCTCGTGCCTCGCGGTTGCCCGCGAGCCTTTCCGCCTTTCGTGGTGGTGGTGTACCGGCGCGTGCGCGGCCCGGGGCCACGCCATTCAGCGCCTGTCGGTTGCGTCTGCCACCCCGGCAGTCGCTCCGACTTCGGTTACTCGCACCGGGGCATTCGCCTCCGGCAGTTGGACCGCTGGCTACGTCGGCCGTGGCGGTGTCCGATGGTCAACAAAACGCCCTGGACTGAGCAGGGCGATCGGCGAAGCCTACGGGAAGCGGGCCGGCCTTGTCCCTGAACGGAGGATTCACGTTCAGGTTGAGCTAAGGAAGCTCTCGCCGGCCACCGGACGGGCGAGGTTGTGCCCGGCAAGCCGCAGCGCGGCCTGCGCGGCAGATGCCTCGACCACGCCGAGCGCGACCGCAGCCTCCCCGCTGCGCGGTCTTGCCGCATACAGCACGCGCCCGACCGTTCGCCCGTCCTCGAGCAGGGCGGTACCCGAAGGCACCGGCAGACCCTCGAGCACGAGCAGGCGCAGATGGCGCTTGTTGCCGCCACGGAAGTGCAGGCGCGCGGCGATCTCCTGGCCGGGGTAGCAGCCCTTGTCGAACCGGATCGCATCGAGGCGTTCGAGGTCGAGCGCCTGCGGAACGAACTCGCCCTCGAGCGCGGGGGCGAGCAGCGGCAGCCCTGCGAGGGCGTCGTCGTGGCGCCAGTCCTCGAGTGCGGCGGCGTCGCACGGTGCGGGCGCGGCGGGGGCGAGCAGCGCAATGCGGCGCTGCCGGCCGGGCAGGCCGATGCGCCAGCCATCGCGGTCGCCGGCGAGGGTCCGCCCGGGCGGCGCGGTGGCATCGTCGACGCGATGCAGGACCCATCCGGCGAGCGGTTCGATCCGAATGGCCGCGCGGAACACGTAGCGCGACAGCGCGGCTTGGAAGGACACGGCATCGCCGAGCGGCAGCCATGCGAGCAGCAGGTCCGATTCGGGGCGCGCAAGAAGAAAGAACGCGCGCGCGCGACCTTGCGCATCCAGCCATGCGCTCCATTGCCAGTGGCCGAGGGCAAGACTGGCGACGTCGCTGGTGAACTGCGCCTGCGCGAACGCGAGTGCGTCCTTGCCGCGCAGCGAGACGATCGCAGCCGCCTGCAGCGGGATCGGCATCGAAAGGCTCCGGATTGCGAAGGCCACGGACTCTACCCGGAATGGATGCCTGCGTGCGGCAGCGCGACGCGAGGTTGTCACGATGATCGCGGGGGTTTAACCTTTACGACGCACCGCATCATGTCCGACACGAAGCCCGAGCCGAACACGCAGCCGCCATCGCCTCCGTCCACCGGAGCCGGTGACGCGTCCGCGAAACCGCCGGCGGCGACTCGGGAGATCGGGGGGCGCGAGGAGGGCCTCGAGCCGACCCGCTACGGGGATTGGGAAAAGAACGGCCGCTGCATCGACTTCTGATGCGCGCCGCGCCCGCGCGCGGTCCGGTCGACACGACAACGCCAGCACGAGCCAGCCATGCCAGCTACCGCGCGACCGCTTTCACCGCACCTGTCGATCTATCGCTGGCAGGTGCAGATGACCACTTCGATCCTGCATCGCGCGAGCGGCGTCGCACTTTCCGCGGGGACGATCCTGCTGGTGCTCGCGCTGCTCGCACTGGCCGCGGGGCCCGAGCCCTGGGCGCGCATCGTCGCATTCTGCGACGGCTGGATCGGTCGCATGCTGCTGCTCGGCTGGACCTGGTCGTTCGCGTTCCACCTCCTCAACGGGATCAAGCACCTGTTGCAGGACGTCGGCTGGGGCTACTCGATCCCGCAATTCGTGCGCAACGGCTGGCTCGCGGTGATCGGCAGCGTCGTGCTGACCGCGCTGCTGTGGGCCTGCGTGCTGATGCGCACCGGAGCCGCCTGATGCGCACGCCGCTCAAGAGGGCCTACGGACTCGGTTCGGCGCGGTCGGGACGCCACCATTTCCTCGTGCAGCGCGTGACCGCGATCGCGCTCGTGCTGCTCGGCGCGTGGTTCGCGTGGACCGTGATGCGCCTGCTGCAGCTCGATCACGCCGGCGCGCACGCGCTGGTCGCGCAACCGTGCAATGCGCTGCTGATGCTCGCGTTCGTGGTCGCGACGTTCTGGCATGCGCAGCTCGGGCTGCAGGTGGTGGTCGAGGACTACGTGCACGGGCATGGCATGCAGTTGGTGCTGCAGGTCGCGATCCGCTTCCTCTGTTTCCTCGGCGCCGCCGCCGGCGTGCTGGCCGTCATCCGCATCGCGCTGGGGCACTGATCGATGGAAAGTTACAAGGTCCAGGAACACAAGTACGACATCATCGTGGTCGGCGCCGGCGGTGCCGGACTGCGCGCGACGTTCGGCCTCGCGGCGACCGGCCTGCAGACGGCGTGCCTGACCAAGGTGTTCCCCACGCGCTCGCACACCGTCGCGGCCCAGGGTGGCATTTCCGCAGCGCTCGGCAACATGGGCGAGGACGACTGGCGCTTCCACTTCTACGACACGATCAAGGGTTCGGACTGGCTCGGTGACCAGGACGCGATCGAGTACATGTGCAAGGAAGCGCCGGCCGCGGTGATCGAGCTCGAGCACTACGGCGTGCCGTTCTCGCGCACCGACGAGGGCAAGATCTACCAGCGCCCGTTCGGCGGCATGACCACGCACTACGGCAAGGGCACCGCGCAGCGCACCTGCGCCGCGGCCGACCGCACCGGCCACGCGATCCTGCACACGCTCTACCAGCAGTCGCTCAAGCACGACGCCAAGTTCTTCATCGAGTACTTCGCGCTCGACCTGATCATGGACGCCTCCGGCGCCTGCCGCGGCGTGCTGGCGCTCGACCTGTCGGACGGCTCGCTGCACCTGTTCCGCGCCCAGGGCACCGTGCTGGCCACCGGCGGCTACGGCCGC
>DAIOWG010000024.1:0-17348 GCA_036758645.1 Dokdonella sp.
GGCGGGCTCGTCGAGCACGATCAGCGCGGGTTCGTGCACGATGGCCTGCGCGATGCCGACGCGCTGGCGAAACCCCTTCGACAGGGCCGCAATCGGGCGACCTCGCACCTCGCCGAGCCCGCAACGTTCGACCGCGCGTTCCACCGCGGCTGCGAGCGCGGCGCGCGGCACGCCACGCAGCCGTGCGCAAAAGCGAAGGAACTCCAGCGGCGTCAGTTCCGCATGCAAGGGCGGCACTTCCGGCAGGTAGCCGATGCGCCGGCGCGCGATGGCGGGCCGCTCGTACGGATCCTCCCCGTCGATCGAGACGCGACCCTCGCTCGGTGCGAGCACGCCCGCGATCATGCGCAGCGTCGTGCTCTTGCCCGCGCCGTTCACGCCGAGCAGCCCGAGCACTTCGCCGCGCTCCACCTCGAGGTCGAGCGCGCGCACGACCGCGCGGCCGCCGAGGCGGCGGCCGGCATGCTGGAGGCACAGGACCGGATCAGGGGGATTCACGTCGCCGGATTGTTCCGGTTGGGGTGGCATGGCCGCAAGCCCGCGTGCGGGCTGTCGTGCCCTGGCGGAGCGGCCAGGCCCCGCGCGCGCCGCCACCAAGCTTGACATCTCGCACTGCCGCCATCATCTGGGACAGGTATAGTGGGACCTCCCTGCTACCGCGTATTTCCCTTCATGCCTCCTACGTTCATCGACCTGGCCGCGCGCGGCCTGACCCAGGCTTCCTGGGGTACCTGGGTCGTGTTCCTGCTGGTCGTCACCCAGCTCACGATCTTCACGGTCACGCTGTACCTGCATCGCAGCCAGACCCATCGCGGCGTCGACTTCCATCCGCTGCTCGCGCACTTCTTCCGCTTCTGGTCGTGGCTCACGACCGGCATGGTCACGAAGGAATGGGTCGCGATCCATCGCAAGCACCACGCGAAGGTCGAGACCGAACAGGCTCCGCACAGCCCGCAGGTCCACGGCATCGGCACGGTGTTCTGGGACGGCGTCGGCCTCTATCGCGATGCCGCGGGTCGCCGCGAGGACATGGACAAGTACGGCCGCGGCACGCCGGACGACTGGCTCGAGCGGCACGTCTACGGCGCGCATCCTTACACCGGACCCGCGCTGATGCTGATCATCAACCTTGCGTTGTTCGGCGCGGTCGGCGGCGCGCTCTGGGCGATCCAGATGGCGTGGATCCCGTTCTGGGCCGCGGGCTTCGTCAACGGCGTCGGCCACTGGTGGGGCTACCGCAACTTCGAATCGGCCGACACCTCGACCAACCTTTCGCCCTGGGGCCTGTGGATCGGTGGCGAGGAACTGCACAACAACCACCACGCGTTCCCGAGTTCGGCGAAGTTCGCGCTGCGCCGCTTCGAATTCGACATCGGCTGGGCCGCGATCCGCCTGTTCCAGGCGCTGCGCCTCGCGACGGTGTTGCGGGTCGCGCCGACGCTCGACGTGCGCGCGAACGTGCACCTGCCCGACACGGACACGGTCAAGGCATTGCTGTCGCACCGCTTCCACGTGATGAGCGACTACTTCCGCGGCGTGATCGCGCCGACGCTGCGCGAGGAAGCTGCACACGCGGGCGCGGAGATCAGGGCGCTGCCGCGCCGGCTGCGTCGCGCGCTCGGCAACGGCGGACGCTGGCTCGACAGCGCTTCGCGCGAGCGCATGACCCAGATCACCGAGAAGCATCCGCGCCTGCGCACCGTCTGCGAGTTCCGCGCACGCCTGGCCGAACTCACCGAGCGCAATGGCCGCAATGCCGAGGCGATGGTCGAGGCGCTCAAGGACTGGTGCCGCGAGGCCGAAGCCACCGGGATTCGCACGCTGGCCGAGTTTGCATCGCGGCTCAAGGGTTACCGCCTCGCCGGCGAACACTGAGCGCTCGTCACCGCCCCGTCACCCAGAACCCGCCGCGAGGCGGGTTTTTCCTGTCTCAGTGCAGGAACCGATGCGCGTGCTCGGGCGCCGGCAGCCAGCACGCGTCGCTGCGACCGAACCAGCGGTAGCGGTTGCGCGCGAGCCAGCGGTAGGCGGGGTCGCGCAGCTTGCGCGGGACCGCGCGCAACGCGACTGCGCCGCGCCAGGCGCCGCCGAACCCCGCGAGCACGCGCAGGATCGCGTCGCTGTCGGTCCATGCATGCCCGCCCGCGACGAGCAGCAGCGAGTTCGGGTCGTCGGGATCGAGCCCATGCGCGGTCAGCAACGCGCGACCCGGCTCCGACTGCATCGAGGCGAACCGGTAGCGTCCCGAGGGGTCGTGGCGCAGGACGAAACGCACCCAGCGGCTGCACAGCAGGCAGACGCCGTCGAACACGATGATTGCGGTGGCATCAGGCTGCGTCATCGATCGGCTCCAGCCATCCCGAGTACGCGATCAGCCGCCCGACCAGCGGCAGGCGCACGTCGATGTCGAACGCGTAGCGGCCCTGCTCGTCGCCGCACGAGGCGCGCAGGTCGCAGAACCAGCGCAGCGGCAGCGCGATGCCGAGCACGCGCAGTTCGCGCAGGGTCCAGTGCATGCGTGATTCGTCGATCTCGAACGCGAAGGTCAGGCGAATCGGGCCAAGGCGCTCCTCGAGCGCGTCGGCGATGCGCAGCGAGCGTGCGAGTTCGCTGCGCATCGGCCTGTCGCCGAATCGCCGCAGCCAATGCTCACCCGTCGCGTGCGCGCGGACCTCGAACGCGAGCGCGATCGAGCCTGCGGGAGAAGGCAGGCCTGCGATCCTGCGCAGCACGCGCGCGCGCCAACGGGAATCGCCCTGCACGCGCGCGATGCCGCGAGCGCGCGTCGATGCGCCGCGATGCAGCCATCGCACGCGTTCGGGCAGGCGTTCGAAGGCAGGCCCGAGCACGCCCGGAAACAGGCCCGGCGGCACGGACGCGATCGGCACGCGTTCGCACGTTTCCGGCAGCATCGCGTGCATCACGGTCGCTCCCCGATCCAGCGCGGCGGCCCCGCGCATCGCCACACACTAGCAGCCGCTGCGCGCGCGAGCACGACGGCTGCAGCGGCGTTGCGCATCGCCCGTACACGCCGCGCCGCCGCTTGCGCGCGCTGCATTCGCGTGCTGCACTATGCGGGATTTCGACGCCGTCGAAACACAGGGGAAAGTCCATGTACAAGCACCACGCCCTCGCGCTCGCGAGTGCATTGGCCGCGCTCGCCTGCGCGGCGGGCAGCGTCTCGGCCGCCGATGCGCAGATCGTCCTGCGCAACAACTCGAGCTGGGAGATCCACGAGCTCTACGTCAACGTGTCGCGCAGCGACGAATGGGGCCCGGACCAGCTCGATGACGACGTGATCGAATCCGGCGGCGAGTTCACGCTGCACGGGATCCCGTGCGACAAGTACGACGTGCGCGTCGTCGACGAGGACGGCGACGCCTGCGTGATCGAGAAGGTGCCGCTGTGCGGCGCGAGCGACGAATGGGCGATCACCGACGCCGACCTGCTCGGCTGCCAGGCGGCCACGGAAGAGTGACGCCTGCGACGGACGGCGTCGCAGGCGCCGTCCGTCGCCATGTCCTGCTTCGGGCGTCAGGGTGAACTCGGTTGCCCGACCTCAGTTCCCCGCATCGAAGCCATTGCGGAACAGGCTCTGGCGGATCTCGATACGGTCGAAATTGTCGAGCGTATCCGCCTCGGCCAGGCCGACCGGCCCGGTCACCATGGCGGTGACCGCGAGTGCCTCGTCCGCTACGAGGACATCGACCACGCCACGAACGGTCGCGCCTCCACCCGCGGCCGTGTCGATTGTTGCATTCACCTGTCCCGCGCTGAGGTCGAGCGCGCAGCTCGCCGCGCCGAACGTCTCGCAGGTGGCATCGCGCACGCCGCCGGCCCACGGCAATCTCAGCTGCAGGGCAGCGCCCTCCACCGGCGCGTCTCCCTCGTATCCCACGTTCACCTCGAATCCGATGCTGTCACCTGGACCCATGCGGTTCGTCTCGAGCGATGCATCGATCGACAGGTTCCCCGATGCAGTGATCGAGGTGTCGAGCAGCGTGACGCCGTGCGCGACCGGTTGCGAGGGAAGGACCCTGTGGGTCGTTGCGAGCAGGCGGTCGACGGTCGGAAGCGAAAGGGGCCGCCGGAAGGCATGGTATTCGAGAAGACCCAGGTGGTATCCGTACAGCGCGCGTTCGGCCTGGAGCAGATCGTTGGATGCATCGATCCCGGCGAGCAGCTGGATCGAACCGCCGGTACCCCGGTGCCGGCGGAGCAGCGTCGCGTGGGTCGTGTCAGGTGACAGCCATGCGATCGCCGACGACGTGATCGGCGAGCCCGGCGCTGCCAACCAGTGATCGATTTGCCCGCTGCCGTCGTAGTGCCAGCGTGCGAACCAGGGTGCGTAGTCCTGCTGGTAGGGATCGAGCAGGTTTCCGTCGGGCAGCAAGCGTGACTCGCCGCCGAACCCCAGGGTGCAGCTGGGACTCGGCGTGCACCCGGCCGGGAATGCCGGCGCTTCGCTGCTCCATAGCGTGGAGCCATCGTCCGTGTCGAGCGCCGCCCAGCGGAAATTGCCCGGAATCGAGGCAGGTTCATGCAGTACGAGCCGGTGCTCGTCGAGGACCTCGATCTCGGGCGCATTGAACCCGATCGACGCTGCAAACTCCGTCGATGACCAGAGAACCGAACCATCCGCACCGGCGTGTCGGCGCATGCTCGCAGGCGGACCGATGAACGCGCCCGGCACGACGACGTCCGCGCCGAACACGTAGAGCGGCGAGGGCATCAGCACGAATCCTCCGCCGCCCGCATCGAATTCCTCGTCCACGCGCCATGCGATCGATCCGTCCGCGGCCGCAAGCTTGTAGAGCGTGCGGCGCTGGCACCCCATCAGGGTGCCGTCTTCGCAAGGCACGAGCGATGCGACCGACAGGAATACGTTGCCGTCCGCGTCAAGCGCGGGCGGCGACACGCGCGTGCACCGCTGGTCGGTGTCCCTGAGCGCGGCGACCCACTCGCGCCCACCGTCGACGACGCGATAGGACGTGATACGCGCCCAGCCGCCCGCCGCGTCGCAATTGAATTCACCCGAGATCGCCATGCTCGCGACGATCCGCGCATCGCGCGCGACCACCGACGCCCGCGGCAGCACGAAGTGGAGTCCGGTGCCGAACTCGTCGATCGGCTCTTCCCGCTCCCACGTGGTCGCGCCGGTGGCTCCATCGACGCGGCGCAGATGGAAACGCGGGAAGTCCTCCTGCTGGCTCACGCCGGAGCTGATCACATCGGCGCCCGCGAGAGTGTCGGCCACCGTAAATCCCTGCGGGATGGGCGGGAGGGCCATGCTTTGGGTGACGGCGCCACTGGCGGAATCGATCACGTGCAGCGCGGCAGGCGACGCTCCGGGTCCGGGGTCGTGAAGCTGGGCGAGACCCTGCAGCGCGCCGGATGCGAGCTCGCCGAATGCAAACCAGCGCACTCCGCCGCCGCTCACGCTCCAGGTGACGCTGCCATCCGCAGTGTCGATGCGCGCGCGCGAACCGTCCGCGCCGGCCACCAGCAGCGCGTCTCCGACCACATCGGTTGTCGCGACGTCGCCCGTGAACGCAATGTTCCAGCGCGGCATTCCGGTATCCCCGGCCAAGCGCTTGACCGTTGCGCCACCGATCACGAGAGCCTCGTCCGCGCCATCGCCGCTGAACAGCACGCGCGCCTGCTGCGCAATCGGCGCGCTCCACGCGAGAGAGCCATCGACGAGCCGCATTGCGCGAAGCTCGCCGCTGCCCTGAACGTATAGAAGTGGTCCCGCCACGCCGATCAGATCGCCGCCGGTCGCATCATCGATCTCGACTTGCCACACCCGCGTGCCTTGCGGGTCGAATGCCTCGAGGCGATACCCGATGATGCTGAAATTCGTCGTCCGCTGGAGGGATGCGTACAGATGCCCGCTCGCGTCGGACGCCAGGCCACCGACGCTGCAGGACTCGGTATTTGCAAGCACGCGCTGCCACGCGACCTGCCCGTCGGCATCGTCGAACACAGTCAGACGGCTGCAACCTGCGCTGGCGGTACGCGTGGGCGAGACACGCGCGAGCCAGCCGGTCGGATACTTGCGCGACCATGCGACGCCCCCGTCCGCGGTGTAGCGCAGGATGGCGTCGGTGTAACGCTCGGAACCTGGATAACCCAGCGCGACCAGCGCCCCACCATCGGGTAGCGCCCGCAGCGCATAGGGCTGCGCGAGCCTGTCGTAGTCGTGGATGCCGGCGCTCCAGCGCGGGCTGCCGTCCGCCTTGAGGCGCATGATCTGGTACTGCGGCATGTTCGGCGAGGGTGCCGCGATCACGCGCTCGTCGTCCGCGCCGAACGCGATCATCTGCGAGGGCTTGCCGCCGGGAAGATCCTGCGTCCCATTCTGCAGCGTAATCGGCGACGAAATCAGCCAGTCGTTCTGCCACAGAGGAGTGGCTCCAATGTTGGCCGTCGCGCACATCAGCGCGATGCTCGCTACGTGTGCAATGGTGAGGCTTCCTTTCGTGCGCATGGGTTCCGTCCCTCCGTTGCATGGGCCGACGGCGAAGCACATGCGGCTTCAGTCCAGCGCCCGGGGCTGCAGGATCGCGCCACGCCGGGTGGATGTCCACCGAGCGTCACTGATGCACGAACGCAAAAAACCCGCCACGAGGGCGGGTTCTCCTGAAGGCACGGGACCCCGGCATGCGCCGGGGTGGTCCATCGTCAGCCGCGCACTGCGCGCGGCCCGCTGCCTCACTTGATCTTGCCTTCCTTGTACTCGACGTGCTTGCGCACGACCGGGTCGTACTTCTTCACCAGCATCTTCTCCGGCGTGTTCTTCTTGTTCTTGTCGGTGGTGTAGAAGTGGCCGGTGCCGGCCGAGGAGATCAGACGGATCTTGTCGCGCTTGGATGCCATGGTGCTCTACTCCTCAGACCTTTTCGCCGCGCTTGCGCAGCTCGGCGACGACGACTTCGATGCCCTTCTTGTCGATCGTGCGCAGCCCGTGGCTGGACACGCGCAGGGAGATCCAGCGCTTCTCGCTGGGCACCCAGAAACGGCGCTCGTGCAGGTTCGGCAGCCAGCGGCGCCGCGTCTTGTTGTTGGCATGTGAAACATTGTTGCCGGATTGGGTGCCCTTTCCGGTGACCTGGCAGACCTTGGCCATTGCGAACCTCGTCGATGCTGTTCCGTCCTTGGCCAGGACGGTGGCGGCCCAGCGGCGGCGATGCGCCGTGCGGTGCTGGAAGTCCCGACGGCTTCGACGCGGGCGGACCGCACGACCGGTTCCGCGCGCCCATGAGGGCGAGAAGCGAGCAGGGAGCCGCGCTTTATAGCGGAATCAGGGGTTTGCGGCAAGTGGAGCGCGCGGTCGCGCACGCGGTGCGCCCCTTCTCCTGTCGCCCCGTCCCCGCAGGAGCCCCCTCTGTGGGCGATCCGCGCAGGATACCGGTTGCGCGAGGCCACCGGGTGGAACGATCGCGCACAGGGTGCGCTCCTACAGTTCGCGGGTTTCCGTGCGCCTGGACCGCCGGATCAGCCACGCGACGCCGCGCAGGTCCGCGATGCCGACGAGCGCGCGGTTGAGGTTGTTGTACTTGGACACGCCGGCGCCGCGCGCGCGATGGTTGACCGGCACGCTGCGCACCTGCCACCCGGCGCGCTGCATCAGCGCGGGCAGGTAACGGTGCATGTGGTCGAAATAGGGGAGGTCGAGGAACGCCTCGCGCTCGAACAGCTTGATGCCGCAGCCGGTATCGGGCGTCTCGTCGCGCAGCAGGCGCGAGCGGATCGCGTTCGCCCACTTCGAGGCCCAGCGCTTGCTGCCCGAGTCCTGGCGATCCACGCGCCAGCCCGCGTAGAGCTTGATCGTCGGCAGTGACTGGTCGCGCATCGCGAGCAGCTTCGGGATGTCGGCCGGATCGTTCTGGCCATCACCGTCGAGCGTCGCGATCCAGCGTCCGCGTGCGGCCTTGACGCCGTTGCGGATCGCGGTGCTCTGCCCGCTCTGGCTCGCGTGCGCGACCACGCGCAGTTCCGGGCAGGCGTGTTTCGCCGCGGTGAGCACGGAGACCGAGCCGTCGCGACTCGCATCGTCGACGTAGACGATCTCGAAATCGACGCGACCGCGCAGCGCCGCCACGATCTCCGCGATCAGCGGCGGGATGTTGTCCTGCTCGTTGAACACCGGCACGACGACGGACAACTCGGGCATGGGATCGATGGCTTCGCGCGGAATCGGCCGATTATCGCCGATCCCTGCCTGCTGCGGCGGCGCGCGCCCGATTCAGCGGCTTCCTGCGGCAATCTGCGCGGGCCCTTCGATCGCATCGCGCCAGGCATGCTCGATCGCATCGAAGCGCTGCGTGCCGTGGGCGAGCAGGACCAGCGTGCCGTCGCCGACAGGCACCGTGCGGCCGTTCAGTTCGTCCCGGCGGAACTCGGCCTGCGCCGCGAGCGGGAAGCGCGGCAGGTAGAGCACCGACACCGGGCGCCCCTGTTCCGGCATGAGCATGTGCACGATCGGTCGATGGCCGATCGCGCACCGCGCGACATAGGCGACGCCGCTCGGCGCCGCACCGGCGAGCGGCACGCCGCGGTCGGCGAACGCGGCTTCGATGTCGGCGGCCGCGACCGGCTCGCGCAGGCTCCAGGCGGCGCGCTCGTCGGGCGAGGTCACGTGCGCGACGGCGAGGTCCGGCAATGAAATCGCACTGCGCCGCCACTGGGCGAGGCCGAACGCGAGCACCAGCGAAGCGGCCGCAGCGAACGCGAGCCACGCGGTGCGCCGGCCGCGCGAGCGGCGATCGATCGCGCGCGCGGTCGGTACGTCGCGCAGGCGCTGCGCGAGTGCGCGCGGTACCGGCACCGCGAACGCGTGGCGCAGCCGCGCCTCGAACGCGCGCGCCGAGGCCTCGGCCTCGACGCATCCGGACGTGCAGTCGGCCAGGTGAGCGCGGGCAGGCGCGTCGAGCGCCTGCGGCGCGACGCCGAGCTGGCGGCGGAACTCAGCGCAGTCCATGCGGCGCTGCCTCCGTGTCGCGTTCGCCGAGCATCGCGCGCAGCTTCTGGCGTGCGCGGAACAGCTGCGTCATCACGGCCGACTCGCTGATGCCGAGTTGCCCTGCGATCTCTCCGCAGGAATAGCCGCCGAGCACTTGCAGCACCAGCGGCTCGCGGTATTTCGGTTCCAGCTTCGCGATCGCCGCACGCAGCACCGCGTCCTCGCCGAGGTGTTCGGGGCCGGGCGCGTGGTCGCGAAGCTCGACGTCGTCGACGTCGACGGCCGGCATCGGCTTGCGTTCGTACAGGCGCGCATGTTCGCGACGCAGGATCGTCGCGAGCCAGGACTTGGCCGCGATGTCCTCGCGCAGTGCGTCGAGCGAGCGCCACGCGCGCAGGTAGGTCTGTTGCACGAGGTCCTGCGCGAGCGCGTCCTGGCCGCAGAGCCAGAACGCGTAGCGGTAGAGCTCGCTCGAATGCGCATGCACGAGGGCCTCGAACAGTTGCCGGCGTTCGCCCACGCCGGCAACGGACCGGGCGTCGCCGTCCCGGCTTTCAGGGTCCCGCATGCCGCGCGTCAGCCATCGAAACCGTCTGCGAAGACCAGGTCCGGCGTATTGACCGTGAAAGTGACCGGCAACGTCAAGAGCGCGTTGGCGGGATCGTTGCTGCCGACGCAGACGTTCGCGCTGTAGACGCCGACATCGAGTGCGGCCGCGTCGAGCGTGACGTCGACGGTCACGGCGGGCGCACCGACGCCGATCGTGCCGGCGGCCGGATCGACCGACAGCCACGGCACCAGCGTCGGCGTCGCGCAGTCCGTTTCGGCGGTGTCGGCGGTCCAGTCGAGCGTGGCGTCGCCCTCGTTCGCGATGCCGAACCCGAGCGTGACGCTGGTGCCGGCGTCGGCCGTCCCATCAAGCGCGACCGGCTCGACCACCAGCACCGGCGTCGGCGCTTCCTCGGCGACCGTGATCACGCCGGCCATGCCGACGCCACCCGGGGCGCCGTGGATCTCGCAGAAGTAGGGCGCGACGCCGACCTCGGGGAAGGCGACGGTCGCACTCCAGTTGCTGCTGCTCGCATCGCCATTGCCCCCGTCGCCGTCGCAACCTTCCGCGCAGCGAAAGGTCACGATCGCGCCGGGATCGGACACGACATTGTGGAAGCCGCCGCCATTCACGAAGGTCACGGTGTCGCCGGGCGCGATCGTGAGGTCGGCGGGCTCGAATCGGAACGGGCCCGCGAACGCGGTGACGACATGGTCCGCGGCGCGGACCGGCAGGGCAGAGAAGGCGGCCGCGAGGGCGACCAGAAGGGCGAGCAGGCGCATGGGACGACTCCTTGGCGTGGGACCCAAGGTGAGTACCGCCAGGGCGCCCTGCGGTTGCGCGTCTTTGCACATGTGCGCCCCGCAGCGGGGGTTGGACAGCGGGCGACCGTTTCGGCCCACGCAAACGCGCGTCAGCGGATCCGTTCGAGGATGCCTTCGAGCTCGTCGGCGCTGTGGTAGTGGATCACGAGCTTGCCGCGGCCGTTGCGGCCGTGCGCGAGCTTGACGCGGGTCGCGAGTTTCGCCGCGAGCTCGCGTTCGAGCGCATCGATGTTCGGATCGGCTTTCGGAGCGGGACGCGCAGGCTTCGCGGGCGCACCGCCGGTCGCGCGCCGGACCGCGTCCTCGAGTTCGCGCACCGTCCAGCCCTGCTCGGCGGCCTGCTCGGCGAGCGCGGTCGCGCGCGCGGCAGGCAGGCTCGCGAGCGCACGCGCATGGCCCATCTCGAGCCGGCGCTCGTCGAGCAGGCGCTTGACGGCGACCGGCAGCTCGAGCAGCCGCAACAGGTTCGACACGCCCGCGCGCGAGCGGCCGACCGCGTCCGCGACCTGCTGGTGGGTCAGGCCGAATTCCTCGATCAGCCGTGCGAGCGCCTGCGCTTCCTCGAGCGGCGACAGGTCCTCGCGCTGGATGTTCTCGATCAGCGCCATCGCCACCACGGCCTGGTCGGCGACGGTCTTGACCAGCGCCGGGATCTCCTCGAGCCCGGCCAGCTGTGCCGCGCGCCAGCGCCGCTCGCCTGCGATGAGCTCGTAGCGATCGCGCGCGATCGCGCGCACGACCACCGGCTGGATCAGCCCCTGCGCGCGGATCGACGCGGCCAGTTCCTCGAGCGGCTCGGCGTCGAAGCGCTGGCGCGGCTGGTAGCGACCCGGCTGGATCGAGGCCGTCGCGAGCGTACGCAATTCGCCTTCGGCCTCGGCGCTCGCGGACGCGTCGCCGCCACCGAGCAACGCATCGAGGCCGCGGCCGAGGCTGGAAGGTCGTTTCTTGGCTGCCATCGCGTGGATTCCGGGACCGTCGGCGTCAGGGGTTGGGGCCCGCGGAGGCGGGCGCCGTGCGATCACGCCGCAGCATTTCGCCCGCGAGGCCGAGGTAGGCGATCGCGCCGCGCGACTCGCGATCGTAGAGGTTGATCGGCTTGCCGTGGCTCGGCGCCTCGGCGAGGCGCACGTTGCGCGGGATGATCGAGCGCAGCACCTTGTCGCCGAAATGCTTGGTCAGCTGCAGCGACACTTCGTTGCCGAGGTTGTTGCGCGCGTCGTACATCGTGCGCAGCAGGCCCTCGACCTCGAGCTGCGGATTCAGCCGCATGCGCACCGCCTTGATCGTGTCGAGCAGGCTCGAAAGTCCCTCGAGCGCGAAGTACTCGCACTGCACCGGGATCAGCACGCCGTGCGCCGCGGTCAGCGCGTTGATCGTGAGCAGGTGCAGCGTCGGCGGGCAGTCGATGATGATCGTGTGGTAGCGGTCGCCGAGCTTGGCCAGCTGCTCCTTGAGGCGCGATTCGCGCGCGAGCGCGTCCATCAGCTTGAGTTCGGCCGCGGTCAGGTCGCCGTTGCCGGGCAGGAGGTCGAAGCCGCCCTCGGTCGTGACGATCGCCGATTCGATCGGCGCCTCGTCGAGCAGCACCTCGCACCCGTTCGGCTTGGCCGTGCGCTTGTCCACGCCCGAAGCCATCGTCGCGTTGCCCTGCGGATCGAAATCGATCAGCAGCACCTTGCGACGCGTCTCGGCGAGCGCGGCCGCGAGATTGACCGCGGTCGTGGTCTTGCCGACCCCGCCCTTCTGGTTCGCGATTGCGATGATGCGTGTCATGAGCGTGCCGCCGACCCCTGGATGTCCGGTGCGCCATTCCGGACCCGCTTGATTACCACGACATGGCGCTCCGCGTCCAAGCCGGGCACCCGCAGCGCGAACACGTCCTCGACCCGGAAACCGGCCGGCAGCGCGGCCAGCTCGTCGCCCGGCACGCGTCCCTTGAGCGCAAGCCAGCGGCCTTCCGCGGCAAGCAGATGGCCGCCCCAGGCCAGCATGTCGGCAAGGCTCGCGAATGCGCGCGCGGTGATGCAGTCGTATTGACCGCCTGCCTGTTCGACGCGGCACTCGTCCACCTTGACGTTGGCGAGGCGAAGTTCGCGCACGGCCGCGCGCAGGAAACGCGTCTTCTTGCCGTTGGAGTCGACCAACGTCACCGCGAGCGCCGGGCGCGCGATCGCGAGCGGAATGCCGGGCAGGCCGGCTCCGCTGCCGAGGTCGGCGAGCCGCTCGCCGACCACGTGCGGCAGCACGCTCAGCGAATCGAGCAGGTGGCGCGTGACCATCTCGTGCGGGTCGCGCACCGCACTGAGGTTGTAGGTCGCATTCCAGCGCGCGAGCAGGTCGAGGTAATCGAGCAGGCGCTCGCACGCGTCGGAGTCGAGTTGGAGAGGGAGTGCGGCGACGCCTGCGCCCAGGCGCTGCCGCAGCGGATCGCGGTCGGCCATGGCGGTTCGCAACGAGTCGGGGCGCGCAGTATCGGCGCGCGCGCGCGCAAAATCCACCGCGGAACGCTCAGGCCAGCGCTGCGAGCTCCACGCGCGCGACCAGCAGGCCGCGCCCGCGCAACTGTTCGTTGAGCGCGCGCTTGAGCGCCACGCGCGCATCGGCGCCGGCTTCGGCGACGACGGCGAAGCACCCGCGCGTCGAGGTGCGCAGCACTTCCTCGATCTCGTCGAGCACCTCGCCGGCGAGCGCTGGATCGATGACCTGGAACCAGATCTGGGCGCGAAACTGCCGCCCGTCGTGCTGCAGACCGTCGATGCCGAGCGAATTGCCCGCCAGACTGGTCTTGCGCGAGAGGCGTTCGAGCACCGGCAACACGAAATGCATGCCGGAACCGACCAGGCGCTGCTGTCCATCGACACGCCGGAACGTGTGCACCTGGCCTTCGGGCACGCGCCGCACCGAGGCGAGTGCAAGAACGAGGGCCGCGCAAAGCGCGAACAGCAGGATCGGGGGCAGCATTTTCTTATGCTCTACAGCGTGTTCAGCGCCAAAGCTGAGGCGCCACTTGATCACGTTAGCGCAGCCATTACTAACGATTGCTTAACAGTTCCGCATGATGCGCTGCGACAGACGCGCCCCGCAGCGCGGGTTTGCCACGCAGGGGACCACCGCGACCCTCGTACAATCGGCATTTTCCACTGCCCCGGGGCCAGCTGATGCCGTATCCGACCACGCGCCTGCGCCGCATGCGACGCGACGCGTTCTCGCGCGCGCTGATGCGCGAAACCGTGCTGACGCCGTCCGACCTGATCCTGCCGGTGTTCGTACGCGAAGGCCGCGATGTCGCCGAGGCCGTGCCATCGATGCCGGGCGTCGAGCGGCTCTCGATCGACCGGCTGCTGCGCGTGGCCGGAGAAGCGCTACGGCTTGGCGTGCCCGCGCTCGCCCTGTTTCCGGTCACGCCGGGCGAGGCGAAATCGCTCGACGCGCGCGAGGCGTGGAATCCCGAAGGCCTCGTGCAGCGCACGGTGCGCGCGCTCAAGCAGGCGCACCCGGGCCTCGGCGTGATCACCGATGTCGCGCTCGATCCCTACACGACGCACGGGCAGGACGGCTTGATCGACGACGCAGGTTACGTCGTCAACGACGCGACCGTGGCGGCGCTGGTGCGCCAGGCGCTGTCGCATGCCGAGGCCGGCGCCGACATCGTCGCGCCATCGGACATGATGGACGGACGCATCGGCGCGGTGCGCGCGGCGTTTGAAGCCGGCGGCCACGTGCACGCGCGCATCCTCGCCTACTCGGCCAAGTACGCTTCGGCGTTCTACGGCCCGTTCCGTGATGCGCTCGGGTCTTCCGGCAACCTCGGCAAGGGCAACAAGTCCACCTACCAGATGGATCCGGCCAATTCGGACGAGGCGCTGCGCGAGGTCGCGCTCGACCTCGAGGAAGGCGCCGACATCGTGATGGTCAAGCCCGCGATGCCCTACCTCGACATCGTGCGCCGCGTGAAACGCCGCTTCGGCGTGCCGACGTTCGCCTACCAGGTCAGCGGGGAATACGCGATGCTGAAGGCCGCGTCCGCGAACGGCTGGCTCGACGAGCGCGCCTGCGTGCTCGAAGCGCTGACCGGCATCCGCCGCGCCGGCGCCGACGCGATCCTGACCTACTTCGCGCTCGACGTCGCGCGCTGGCTGCACGAGGACGCGCGGAGCTAGCAACTCGAGCCCGAAGCGCATCGGATCGAAGCACGGAGTACACCGGGTACACCGAGCATGAACGTTTCGAGCATGGCGCCACCGCTTCGGTCTTTCTCCGTGTGCCCGGGGCGCTCCGTGTCCAAGGCTGTCGCTTCGCTGCCACCTGCCACGAGTCTCCATCCCCGCATCGACGCCGACCGATGAAACGCTACGCGGTATTCGGACAGCCGATCGCGCATTCGCTCTCGCCGCGGATCCATGCGGCTTTCGCCGCGCAGACCGGCATCGCGCTGGAATACCGCGCGATCGAGGCCGGGCACGATGCCTTCGCGGATGCGCTTGCACGGTTCGCGCGCGCGGGCGGCGTCGGCGCGAATGTCACCTTGCCGCTCAAGCAGGACGCGCTCGCGTTGTGTCGCGACATCAGCCCACGTGCGCGCCGCTGCGGCAGCGTCAACACGCTCGCGCGCGCAGGCGATGGATGGCACGGCGACAGCACCGACGGTGTCGGCCTGCTGCGCGACCTCGCCGAGCGCCACGCGTTCCAACCCGCGGGTCGACGCGTGCTGCTGCTCGGCGCAGGTGGCGCGGCGCGTGCGGCCGCGTTTGCGCTCGTCGACGCCGGTGTGGGCGAACTCGTGCTGGCCAACCGCACGCGCACGCGCGCCGATGCGCTCGTGGAAGGACTCGGCGCCGGCGCTCGCGCGACCGACCTCGGCGCGCTCGCGCGTGCAGGCCGTTTCGACCTCGTGCTCGATGCGAGCGCCGCAGGCCATGCGGGCGGCGGGATCGACCTTCCGCACGCACTGTTCGACCAGGCGACCCTCGCCTACGACCTTTCCTACGGTCCGGCGGCACGAAGGTTCCTCCAAGCCGCGCGCGCGGCCGGCGCCGGCCGCTGCATGGACGGCCTTGGCATGCTGGTCGAGCAGGCCGCCGAAGCTTTCGAAACCTGGCACGGCGTGCGCCCCGCGACGGCCCCGGTTTACGCGTGGCTGCGGGGGGACTGAAGGATGGAGTGCCGCCCGGGCTGCGGCGCCTGCTGCATCGCCCCTTCGATCTCCTCTCCGATCCCGGGCATGCCGCATGGCAAACCCGCGGGGATACCTTGCGTGCAGCTGCGCGACGACTACGGCTGTGCGCTGTTCGACCACCCTTCGCGCCCGGCGGTGTGCCGCGGGCTGCGACCTGCGCCGTCGATGTGCGGCATCGATCGCATGGCCGCCCTCGCCGGCCTCGACGCGCTGGAACAGTCGACGCGTCCCGACTGAGCGGCCGGCTTTCCAACCTGCTTTATCGCAGATGGTCAAGGGCAAGGTTCACCCATTGGCGTCCTGTTGTGTGACAGCCGTCGCACAATCCGGACAAAAATAGTGAAACTGAGGACTGGATCACGTTGGCACGCAACGTGCTAGGGTTCGGTGCCGGCCCGCAGAGGCCGGGAAACGTTGTCCCACTACTTTCCAAGGGTGAACACATGACGATCCATCGCATTCGTGCGGTGCGGGCGCTCGCGCTCGCGCTTTCCGCCGCTGCCGCCGTCGCGACGCCGGGCGTTTCCTCTGCCGGCAACGTGCAGGTCGACATCGACCTGACCAACGGTGTCACGATCCTCTACTACCACTCGCAGCTGCGGATCGGCCTCGATCTCGCGACCCTGCTGGTTCCGAGCGGCTGCACGGCTTCGGTCGCCGCGGGCTCCTCGGAGTGCGCGAGCGCGGCTCCGCTGGTGCAGGCGGCCACGGTCGCGGGCGGCGTCGCGACCGCGACGTTCACGGCCCCGGTGACCGCCGGCGTCGACCCGGCCGCGGTCCCGCTCGTGCTGCAGAACGTGTGGGCGCTGCGCGCGCTCGGCGGTTCCAGCGGCAACACGACGGTCACCGCTTCGCTCGGCGTGGGCGGCGCGACGCTCAGCAACGGCCCGAGCTCGATCACGCTGACCGGCATCGATGTCGGCGCGAACACGCCGGGCGCGCTCGCGTTCAATGCGGCCACCGATGCGGTCACGATCGCCGATCCGGGCCTGGGCACCCCGCTGCCGGGCTACGTCGCGCTGCGCCTGAACCTGGCCAACGCGCAGTCGACCGGCGTCTACACCAACGCGGGCAACCCGCAGTACACGATCACGGTCACGGCGACCTGACGATGCGGTGCATCGCCTCCAGCGGCGGGTCGTGGCTCGCGGGTGTGCTCGCCGGGCTCGCGCCCTGCCTGGCACCCGCGGTTTCACCGGCACACTGGAACGCGGTGGCGATGCCGGCGCGGGTCGAACTCGCGCCGGTGCGTCTGGACGAGCTCGGCACCGCACCGGTGCAGGCGCTCGCCGGCGGCACGCGGCAGGCGCGCCCCGTCGGTGGCGTGCTGGTCGTTGACGCCGCGATCGCGACGCCGCCGATCCGGCTCGTGATCGAACGCGAGATCCCGGTGCTGTGGCGCCAGCGCGTCGGCCACGATGAAAACGCCTACGCGCGTGCCGTGGTTCCCAGCGTGCGCCTGCAGTCGCAGGGGGGTTTCGACCGCCTCGTGCATGCGGGCGACGCGACTGCGTTGCCGGTGCGCGTGCGCCCCCTCGCGCCGCGCACGATCGCGCGCGATGCCCAGGGCAGCACGCTCGAAGGGGGCGTGGTGCTCGAGATCGACCTCGGCCGCGCCGCCTCGGCCGGTCGCTACAGCGGCGAACTCGTGATCGAGGACGCCATCGGGAGTGGCTCATGAACCGGTCTACCGTGCTGCGCGCGCTCGCGCTGGCGATGCTGTTCGCGGCCGTTCCGGCCATCGCGCAGGTCGCGGTGTCGCCGCAGTTGCTCGACCTCGACGTGGCCGATTTCGAACGCGCCCGCACGAAGAACTGGCGCTTGCGGACC
>DAIOWG010000025.1:0-17328 GCA_036758645.1 Dokdonella sp.
ACAGGCAGATGTTGTTCGTGCGCGTGTTCGACGCGAAGGCGGTCGCGCTGCAGCGCACCGGCAAGCTCGGCACCTACGCGTCCTGCCTCGGCCACGAAGCCGCGCACATCGCGATCGGCAGCGCGATGCAGGAGGACGACGTATTCGCGCCGATGTACCGCGAGTACGGCGCGCAGTTCATCCGCGGCGTCAAGCCGCGCGAGGTGCTGCTGTACTGGGGCGGCGACGAACGCGGCAGCGACTTCTCGGGCCCCGCGCACGATTTCGCGTGGTGCGTGCCGATCGCGACGCAATGCCTGCATGCCGCAGGGTCCGCGCTCGCGTTCAAGCTGCGCGGCGAGCCGCGCGTGGCGGTCACCGTGGTCGGCGACGGCGGCTCGTCCAAGGCCGACTTCAACAGCGCGATCAATGTCGCCGGCGCGATGCAGCTGCCGCTGGTCGCGGTGATCGTCAACAACCAGTGGGCGATCTCGGTGCCGCGCAAGGCGCAGACCGGCGCGAAGACGCTTGCCCAGAAAGGGATCGCGGCCGGGCTCGAGTGCCTGCAGGTCGACGGCAACGACCTGATCGCGATGCGCAGCGCGATGGACCACGCGATCAAGCGCGCGCGCCACGGCCATGGCGGCATGGTGATCGAGGCGGTCACCTATCGCCTGTCCGACCACACCACGGCCGACGACGCGCGCCGCTACCGGCCCGACGACGAGGTCAAGGCCGCGTGGCAACGCGAGCCGCTCAAGCGGCTCAAGGCCTATCTCGTCGGCCTCAACGCGTGGACCGAGCAGGAAGAAGAAGACTGGAAGGCCGACTGCGCGCAGCGCGTCGATGCCGAGGTCAATGCCTACCTCGAAACGAAGTCGCAACCGGTCGAGGCGATGTTCGACTACACCTGGGCCGAGTTGCCCGCCGACCTCGCCGCGCAGCGCGCGCAGGCGCTCGGCGCCGACAAGGCGCCGCACTGAATTGTAGGAGCGCACCCTTGGCGCAACCTGCGCGGGATCGCGCACAGGGTGCGCTCCTACAGGAGATACCAACCCAATGGCACAAGTTACGCTGATTGAAGCGGTCACCCAGGCGCTCGCGTACGAGATGAAGGCCGATCCCGGCGTCGTCGTCCTCGGCGAGGACGTCGGCGTCAACGGCGGCGTGTTCCGCGCGACCGTCGGGTTGCTGGAGAAATTCGGCGCCGACCGCGTGATCGACACGCCGCTGTGCGAGACGACGATCGCGGGCCTCACGGTCGGCCTCGCCGCGCAAGGCATGAAGCCGGTCGCCGAGGCGCAGTTCGAAGGCTTCATCTATCCGATGATGGAACACATCGCGTGCCACGCCGCGCGCCTGCGCACGCGCACGCGCGGACGCATGACCTGTCCCGCGGTGTTCCGCGCGCCGTGGGGCGGCGGCATCCGCGCGCCCGAGCACCATTCGGAGGCGAACGAGCACCTGTTCACGAACATCCCGGGCATCCGGGTGGTGTTGCCGTCTTCGCCCGGGCGCGCCTACGGCCTGCTGCTCGCCGCGATCCGCGACCCGGACCCGGTGATCTTCATGGAGCCCAAGCGCATCTACCGGCAGTACAAGGAACTGGTGCCGGACGACGGCGAGGCGCTGCCGCTCGACGTCTGCTTCGTGCTGCGCGACGGCAGCGACGTGACGCTCGTGACCTGGGGCGCGCAGGTCAAGGAAACGCTGGAGGCCGCCGACGCACTGGCCGAACAGGGCATCAGCGCCGAAGTCATCGACGTCGCGACGCTGAAGCCGCTCGACTTCGACACGATCCACGAATCGGTGCGCAAGACCGGCCGTTGCGTGATCGTGCACGAGGCGCCGCGCACCGCGGGCTTCGGCGCCGAGATCGCCGCGCGGCTCGCCGACGAAGCGCTCTACGACCTGCTGGCCCCGGTCGAGCGCGTCACCGGCTACGACACCCACATCCCGCTGTATCGCCTCGAAATGAAATACCTGCCGAGCGTCGAGCGCATCGTCGCCGCCGCCGTGCGCACGCTCGCCGCCAGCTGATCTGGCTGCGAGCATGCGCGGGAATGGAGAATCGGGAATGGGGAATCGTTCAAGACGAAGCCGCCAACATCCCTTTCACCGCTCTTCCCATTCCCGATT
The DNA here is from genome assembly GCA_036758645.1 of Dokdonella sp. Taxonomy (GTDB): domain Bacteria; phylum Pseudomonadota; class Gammaproteobacteria; order Xanthomonadales; family Rhodanobacteraceae; genus Dokdonella_A. The sequence goes on from DAIOWG010000025.1 coordinate 2,119, forward strand.
CCCCATTCCCGATTCCCGGACTCGACATGGCTGACATCAGAACGTTCCACCTCCCCGACCTCGGCGAAGGCCTGCCCGACGCGACGATCGTCGAATGGCTGGTGCCCGTCGGCGGCGCCGTCAGGCTCGACGAGCCGATGGTCTCGATGGAGACCGCCAAGGCCGTGGTCGAGGTCCCTTCGCCGTTCTCGGGCAAGCTCGCCAAGGTGCACGGCAACGCGGGCGACGTGATCGCGACCGGCGCCGCGCTGGCCGAGTTCGAGCTCGACCCGAATGCGCCGCAGCGTGCCGAAGCCGAATCGACGGGCCACCATCACGCGCCACCGCCGAAAGGCCCCGCGCCCGGCAAGGGCGTCGGCAACGAAGCGGCCGACGGCACCGGCGTGGTCGCCTCCGACGAGGGCGGCGAAATCGTGACGAACGACGATTCGGGTCGCGCCGACGAAGGCACGGTGGTCGGCGCGATGCAGTCGAGCGACCGCGTGCATGCCGAACAGGCCACCAATGTCGGTGGCGTGAAGGCGGTACCGGCCGTGCGCGCGCTCGCCAGGAAACTCGGCGTCGACCTCGCGCGCGTACGCGCGAGCGGCGCCGGCGACGTGGTCACGCTGAAGGACGTCAAGGACGCCGCCGCCGCCGGCACCGCGAAAGCCGGCGCGACGCCCGCGCGCGTCGCGCAGCCCGCACCACCGTCGCCGCCGTCCGCGCCCGCCCAGCGCACCGCGGTCTCCGCGAGCGGCAAGCCGATGCGCACGACGCCGCCGACCACGGCCGCCAGTGGCCAGCCCGAACAGCTCAAGGGCGTGCGCCGCAACATGGCGCGCGTAATGGCCGATGCGCACGCGAACGTGGTGCCCACCACGCTCGTCGACGATGCCGACCTGCATGCATGGATCGGCAAGCAGGACATCACCGCGCGCCTGATCCGCGCGATGGTCGCGGCCTGCAAGGCAGTGCCGGCGCTCAATGCATGGTTCGACGGCAAGAACCTGACGCGCACCCTGCATCCGCATGTCGACATCGGCATCGCGGTGGATACCGACGACGGGCTGTTCGTGCCGGCGCTGCGCAATGCCGACATGCTCGATGGCGCCGGCATCCGCACGGCGATCCAGCGCCTGCGCACGCAGGTCGAAGATCGCTCGATCCCCTCGTCCGAGCTTGCGGGCTACACCATCAGTCTCTCGAATTTCGGCATGTTCGCGGGCCGCTACGCGACGCCGGTGGTGGTGCCGCCGACCGTCGCGATCGTCGGCGCGGGCAAGCTCTGCCACGATGTCGTCGCGGTGATGGGCGGCATCGAGGTGCATCGACGCATGCCGATCTCGCTGACGTTCGACCACCGCGCCGCCACGGGCGGCGAAGCGGCGCGCTTCCTCAAGGCGCTGCTCGACGACCTCGCGCGGCCGCAGTAGCTTCGCGTTCCGCAGCCTTCGCGCGCCCGTCGCGCGAAGGCCGCAAACGTGCAGGCACTTGTCGTACCCTCGCGTCACCGTCCGCCACCGGCCCGGCCTTGGAACACGCAGACTCCTCCGGCGACCCGCCGGACATCATCGCCGCCGCGCGCGAGCTCGCGCCCCACCTGCTGGAAGAGATGCGTACCCACGCTCGGTTCGCGCGCCGGCGCGCGCGGGCCGGCGAGACCCTGCGCACCACCGCGCTCGTGCACGAGGCCTGGCTGCGCCTGCATCGCAGTGGGCACTGGAACGACGAGCGCCATTTCCTGCGCGCCGCGTCGCTGGCGATGCGCCAGGCCCTGGTCGACCACGCGCGGGCGAAACTGGCCGCCAAGCGCGGAGGCGCTGCGCCCGCTTCGCTCGACGACGTCAGCGTCGAACCGTACTGGGAAAGCGACGAAAAGCTGGTGGAACTCGACGAAGCGCTGCTGCGGCTGTCGGGCCTGAGCCCGCGCCTGACGCGCGTGGTCGAATGCCGGTTCTTCGGCGGCTACTCCGACGACGAGATCGCGCGCATCCTGGACGTCACCGCGCGCACCGTGCGCCGCGACTGGATCAAGGCGCGCGCCTGGCTCTACCGCGAACTTGGAGGCGAACCCCTCGCCGCCGTGCCATGAGCGCGTCTTCGCCTGCGGACGGACACACGCATTTCGCGCGCCTCGAAGCGCTGCTCGATCGCGCACTCGAGCTGCCCGGTCCCGCACGCATCGCCCATATCGAGGACTGTTGCGACGACGCGCAACTGCGAGCGGAGGCGATCGCGCTGCTGCGCGCGATGGAAGACTCGGAAGGTTTCATGGAAACCGCGCCGGAACCGGACATCCACGCCGGCCGCGACATCGGGCCGTGGCGCCTGCAGCGGCGTCTCGGCCGCGGCGGCATGGGCGAGGTGTGGCTGGGCCAGCGCAGCGACGGCCGCTTCGAGCAGCAGGTCGCGGTGAAGTTGCTGCGCCGGCAGGACGGCGACGTCGCGCGCTTCGTGCATGAGCAGCGCCTGCTCGCGCGGCTGGAGCATCCCGGGATCGCGCGCCTGATCGATGCAGGCAGCCTGACCGATGGCCAGCCGTACATGGTGATGGAGTACGTCGACGGCGTGCCGCTGCAGCGCTACTGCGATGAGCATGCGCCCACGTTCGACGCGCGCATCGGCCTGTTCCTGCAGGTCTGCGATGCGGTCGCGTTCGCGCATCGACACCTGGTCGTGCATCGCGACCTCAAGCCTGACAACATCCTCGTGCGCGCCGACGGCCGCGTCGCGCTGATCGACTTCGGCATCGCGCAGCGCCTCGATGACGAGCACGCGGAGGGCAGCCACGCGCGCGCGCTGCACCTGACGCCACGTTATGCAGCGCCCGAACAGTTCTCCGGTGGCGTGCAGACCACCCTCACCGACGTGCATGCGCTCGGCGTCCTGCTGCACGAGCTGCTGACCGGGCATTCGCCCTGGGACGACCTCGACAGCGCCGCGCCTCTGGCGATGCTGCAGCGCGCGCGTTCCAGCGCGCCGCCGGCACCGAGTTCCGTCGCGGGCTCGACCATCCCCGCGCGGCGCCTGCGCGGCGACCTCGACGCGATCGTCGGCAAGGCCCTGCAGGTCGAACCCGAGGCGCGCTATGCGTCGGTCGAAACGCTGGCGGAGGACCTGCGCCGCTATAGCGCGCATGCCCCGGTGCGTGCTCGCGGAAACCGTCCCGGCTATCGCATCGCCCGCCTGCTGCGCCGGCATTGGCTGGCGGTCGGCACGGCCTTGTTCGTGTTCACCGGCATGGCCGTCGCACTCGCGGCAATCTCGATCGCCCGTCGCGACGCCCTCCGCGAGCGCGATACCGCACAGGTCGAGGCCAGCCGCAGCAAGGCCGTGCGCGACTACCTGGCGCACATGTTCCGCGATGCCAGCCAGCATGCGAAGGCGCAGGCGCCGCTGACCGCCAAGCAGGTGCTGGAGCGCGCGGCTGCACGCGTGGAAGCCGGCTTCGCCGGCGCGCCGGCGGAAAATGCAGAAGTACTGAAGGCGCTCGGCGAGCTGCACTTCTACATCGGCGACTATGCTGCCGCCGAGCCGCTGCTGCGGCGCTGGCTGGCGAGCGAAGCGGCGATCGACGACGCCACCGCGGCGGCCGATGTGCGCTTCACGCTGGCGGAAATCGTGCACCGCATGGGTCGTCGCGACGAAGCGAAGGAGCTGCTCGCCGATGCACAGGCGACTTGGGCACGCAATCCGGAGCAGCACGTGGACGTGCAGCTGACCAGTCGCGCATTGCAGGCGCGCCTGCAACGCGAGGAGGGCGATGTCGACGGCGCGCTCGCCACGCTCGAAGCCGCGCTGCCGCAGCGCCTGGCACGCTCCGGCCGCGAGCACTTCGAAACGGCGGTGCTGTACACCAACCTCGGCGCGGCCTATGGCCAGGCGGGCCGACTCGACGAGGGCATCGCGGCGTCGGACGAGGCGATGGCGCTGTGGCGTGCGCTCGGGCTCGACTCCGGCAACGACGCGCTCAATACGCTCAACAATCTCGCCGCAATGCAGTTTCGCAGGAACGACCTCGCCGCTGCGGAACGCACGTTCGCGCAGGCGCTCGCCGTGCGTCGCGCCACGCTCGGCCCGTCGGCCGCGACCGCGGCGCTGATCGGCAACTACGCACGCGTGCTGCAGCGACTCGGCCGCCACGGGGATGCACTGGAGTACGCCGGCGAGGCCGAGGCGATGGCGGCGCTGCATGCCGGCGCGCCCAGTCCCCTCGCGCAGGCCGCGCGGGTGACCCATGCCGAGCTGCTGCTCGCGCTCGACCGTACCGACGAAGCACGCGCCGTGCTCGCATCGTTCGCGCAGCACGATCCCGCGTCGTTGCCGGCGTCGTTGCGCCTGCGGGCCAGCGTGGCCACGGCGGAGTGCCGCCAGCGCGATGGCAAGGCTGCCGCCGCGCGCGCCAGCCTGGACGAGGCGGCATCGCTGCTCGACTCCGCCGGCACCGAAGGCGAGTCGCTGCGTCCGCGCATCGAATCATTGCGCGCGCTGCTGGCGCGGTGATCCGGCGTCAGCGTTGACCCGGCGTACGCTCCGCGGCGAGTTCGACCCGATAGTGCAAGCGCCCGTCGTACAGCACGCCGGCTGCACCCTCGGCCGGCGACGCCAGGTGCAACAGGAACGGCGCTGACTCGTCCGCCGATACCGGCACGCGCACATACAAGCCGGTCGGCTCGACGAGGGCGCGGTCGGTCTCGCCGCGTGCGCCGATCCATTCGCACGGTTCGTCGAGCACGTCGTCGCAGATCGCACGGCCTGCGGTCCACTGAACCTGCGCGCGCCCGCTTCCGGCATCGTGGATGATCGAAAGCCGCAGCGCCTCGGCGCCGGCGCGCGTGCGGATGCGCGGATCGTCGCGCACGACGATCCATTCGCCCTGCCACGGCCCGACCGGAGCTTCGAGCGCTCTTTCGGCCGCGGACTGCATGGTGTGCGCAGGCTCGAACGCCGCCGCTGCGGACGCAGCCCAAAGCAGCCCGACGGCGATGCAATGGCCCGCGAGGGACGAGGGCAACGTCATGGCGCGCGCACGTGCAGCTCGGTCACGTCGAAACGACCGGTGGCACGCTCGATGCTGCGCCCGGCCAGCCCCTTGGCCAGCACGCCGGGTTTCATGTTCGTCGCCTCGAAGCTGCCCGCGACCGACCAGCTCCGCGCATCGTCGCGCTGCAGCCGCTCGAAATCGACCCGCATGCCGCCGTCGCGCAAGCGCAGATTGAATTCGTCCGTCCTGCGCCTGGCATCGGGCCGATACGCGAGCGAAGCGTCCACCACCTCGTCGCCACCGATCGGCAGGCTGATATCGAGCACGACCCGGCTGCCGTCCGCGGCCTCGCCTTCGATCGTCATCTGCTGGCGCTTGATGATGTCGATGGTCCGCAGCTGGGCCGAGTACATCGTCTTGCCGGCGAAGGCGTCGGCCAGTTCCTGCACGTCCGAGGCCGCGACCTGGACCTTGCCGCCGGTGCGTGCGTTCGCCTTGTCCAGCGCGACCTTGCCCTCGGCGCTCCCGAGGCGCGCGGCGGCCCGCTTGCCGAGGTCGTCGGCGAGCTTGGTCGCGATCACGCGGTAGCTGCGCGGTCCGTCGCCGACGTCCAGCGTGATCGTGCCCTGCAGGCGCTGGCCGGGCTGCAACGCATCGCTTGCGGGAGCGATTCCGGCTGCCGCCTGCTCGGCGTGCTGGATGGCGGCCTGCAGGTCTGATCCGGCCGGAACGGGGGGCGCATCGCCGCCGCAGGCCGAGAGCATCGCCGCCGCGAACGCGACTGACGCGGCGATCGAGACGTCCTTGCGACGTCGACCACCGCGTGCGTGGGTGGAGCCTAGTGGATCATTCATTGCTGTTCTCCCCTGATCGCGGTGCAGCCCACTTCGTAGGACCCGAACGGCCGTCGATACTTCTCGGGCATGCGCGCGAAACGCGAGCCCTCGGGGACGCTGAAGTTTTCGCCGTCATAGCCGGGCTCGGTGAACACCAGCACGCTGCAGCCGGGCTCGCAGGACAGCGAGCGGATGCCGGTGCGCCATTGCGCGGGAACCTCGCGCACCCGCAAGCCGGACTCGCCGCCCATCTGCAGCGTGTTTCCGGCATGGTCCTCCTGGTCCCAGGCCGTGCAGCCTTCGTTGAAACGGATGACGGGCGTTTCCGGCGCAACCGGGTTGGCGCAGGCTTCACCGTCCGTCAGCGCGATCTGGCGGAGACCGCGCTTCACGCCCATCGCGCTGCCCTCGTGGCCGGGCTGCGGCGGTGAAAGCGCCGTGCTGGCATCCCAGCGGAAGCAGGCCGGCTGCGTGCGGAGGTTGCTGCCCACGGGCTCGAACCACCATGCGGTGCAGCCGGCGTCGCCTTCGCAAAGCTGGCGGCACTCCTGCGGCTCGGCAGCGCGCGCGAGTTCGACGGGTTCGAACGTCCTGCGGCGGTCGTCGGCGACGTCGGCTGCGAGACCGCCGGTCGGCCAAGTCGCCATGCCGGGCATCCATTCCGCCGCGGTTGCGAATTCGCCGCAGCTGCGCGGCATGTCGTCAGCGGGTGCGGCGGCGACTTCCTTCATGGCCTCGCCCAGCTCGCCGGCATCGCGCGCGTCGAGGTAGCGCCCGCCGGTCGCGCGCGCGAGGCATTGCAGTTGTTCGCGGGCCTTCGGATTGCGATCGAGGTCGAAGCCGATCACATGCGCGGTGAAGTCCACGCCCGCGGCTTCCAGTTCCGCGCCGACCGCGCAGGGGTCGGCGGAACAGGTTTCCTCGCCGTCGCTGACGAGGATCACCGTCGCCTTTCGCTCGGCGTGGCGCAGGGCGCCTGCTGCCTGGCGCACGGATTCGGCAATTGGCGTCATGCCCTTGGGTTGCAGGTCGGCGATTCGCGCGCGGATCGCTTCGGGGTCGAACGCACCGACCGGCTGCAGCAGTTCGATGTCGGTGCAGTCGCCCTTGCGCCGATGTCCGTACGCCATCAGACCGAGGTCGGCCTGGGCGTCCCAGCCGTCCAGCATGGCGCCCGCGGCGGCACGCGCGATTTCGATCTTCGCCTGCCCGTCGACCTGGCCCCACATGGAACCGGAGGCATCCAGCACGAGCAGGCTCGCCGGACGCGTGTCTTCGGCAGTGGCGAACATCGGCAGCAGCAGCGCGCCTGAAAGCAGAAGGGATGCCTTCGTTCTCATTGCATGCGGGTCCAGTGGCGACGGCGGGCTGCCGTCCGGACCGCCACAACGTGAATCGGCGGCCGATGCGGACATGGCGTGCGCGCCGGATGCGCGGCGAGCCTGCGCCGGGCGTAAGCTGGCGCCACCGGCGTGCGTCCGCCGTGCTGAAATCCGGGCCGGCGCCGTGTATGATGCGCGCCCTGATTTATCCCTACATCCGTATAGAAGGATATTTGCCGCGATGAGCAGCTACCTGTTCACCTCCGAATCGGTCTCCGAAGGCCATCCGGACAAGGTTGCCGACCAGATCTCCGATGCCGTGCTCGACGCGATCCTTGCGCAGGACAAGCGCGCGCGCGTCGCGTGCGAGACGATGGTGAAGACCGGCGTCGCGATCGTCGCGGGCGAAATCACCACCAGCGCCTGGATCGACCTCGAAGCGCTCACCCGCAAGGTGATCCTCGACATCGGCTACGACAGTTCCGACGTCGGCTTCGACGGCGCGACCTGCGGCGTGCTGAACCTGATCGGCAAGCAGTCGCCCGACATCAACCAGGGCGTCGACCGCAAGAAGCCCGAGGAACAGGGCGCGGGCGACCAGGGCCTGATGTTCGGCTACGCGACGAGCGAGACCGACACCTTCATGCCGGCGGCGATCCATCTGTCGCATCGCCTCGTCGAGCAGCAGGCGAAGGTGCGCAAGAAGAAGAACTCGCCGCTGCCGTGGCTGCGCCCCGATGCGAAGAGCCAGGTCACGCTGCGCTACGAGAACGGCAAGGCGGTCGCGATCGACGCGGTCGTGCTGTCGACCCAGCATGATCCTTCGGTCAAGCAGAAGGACCTCGTCGAGGCCGTGCGCGAGTACATCCTGAAGCCGGTGCTGCCGAAGAAGTGGCTGCACAAGGGCACCAAGTTCCACATCAATCCGACCGGCAAGTTCGTGATCGGCGGGCCGGTCGGCGACTGCGGCCTGACCGGGCGCAAGATCATCGTCGATACCTACGGCGGCTGGGCGCGCCATGGTGGCGGCGCGTTCTCGGGCAAGGATCCGTCCAAGGTCGACCGTTCGGCCGCGTACGCGGCGCGCTACGTCGCCAAGAACATCGTCGCCGCCGGCATCGCCGATCGCTGCGAGGTGCAGGTGTCCTACGCGATCGGCGTGGCCGAGCCGACCTCGATCTCGGTCACCACCTTCGGCACCGGCAAGATCGACGACGGCAAGATCGAGAAGCTGATCCGCAACCACTTCGACCTGCGCCCGTACGGCATCATCCGGATGCTCGACCTCGTGCATCCGATGTACCAGTCGACCGCCGCCTATGGCCACTTCGGCCGCACGCCGTACGACGTGGTGACCGCGGACGGTGGGAAGTTCACGGCTTTCTCGTGGGAAAGGACCGACAAGGCGGCCGAATTGCGCAAGGCCGCGGGCCTGCGCTGACCGAAGGCACGCCGGGCGGGCTGCGCGCGCAGCCCGCCTGTACTCCGCCGCGAGGCTTCCGCCTCCCCGCCGATTGAAGTAGCCTCGATGTCCCGGTCGCCCTGCTGCGGCGACGCCGGCTGCACGAGGCATCCCGATGTTCGTCCCCTCCCGCGCGCCGCTCGACGCGCGCCAGCGCGTTCAGCGGATCTGCACGTTCGTCCTGCTCGCGGCGTTGGCCGCAGGGGTGAACGCCGCGCCACGCACCAAGCCGCCACTCGACCTGCTGCACGCCCAGGACAACTGGCTGGTCGCCGCGCGACTCGCCGAGACCGTGCCCGGTCGCCTCGTGTTCGAACGCGCCGAGGTGATCGCCGGCAAGGGCGAGCCGCCGGAGCGCATCGACGTGCGGGCACCGGTGGTGCCGCGCGTGCCCACGGTTGGCGCGGACTACATCATCGGATTCAGCGCCGTGCACCGCGACAAGCGCCTGCCCGGCATGAAGGCCGGCAACGTCGAGGGCGCAGTCCTGATCTCGAGCACCGGCCTCGAACCCGCGTTGTTCGCCGACACGCCGCAACTGCGCGCCATCTTGCGAACCGGCGCGAGCGTCGCCGGTCGCCAGTCGCGCGAGATGCTCGAGTTGCTGCTCGCGGCACTTGCCGGCGAGGACCCCGCGCTGCGCGACCTCGCGGCTGCGCAGATCGCGATGGAACCCAATATCGGCAAGCGCCTGCGGCGCGCGGACCGCCTGGTACTCGAACAGGCGGTGCGCGACGGCGGGCTCTCCGCCGACACGCGCTCGACCCTGCTGCTGGCCGCAGCGACCCGCCCGGGCGACCTTGGTGGCTGGTGGAAGCCAGTGGCCGTGGACGTAGTGACAAGTACGCCCACAGGCGGATATTCTCGTGATGCCCCGGTCCCCGTCGCCATCGTGCTGACGGCGTTCGAGGTGCTGGAACAGCACGCCGTAAAGCTTCCGCCGGAATCGGTTTCGCGCTGGCTGCGCAGCCCCGAGCGGCTTCTGGTCGAGCGTGCCGGTTCGATGTTGCGGCGGGAATCCCCGACGCTGGAACGGGAGGCGACCGAACAGGCGCTGGCCGATCCCGCATTGCCGGAAACCACGCGCCGCTACCTCGGAGATCACCTGCGCCGACTCGAGCGCGCCGCCGGCGACAAGGACGCGCGGTAGGACGGGCAGAAGATCGCGATCCCGCTGCGGAGGACGGCAGTCCGCTGTCGGGCACACAAGACGCCGCTTCTTTTCCTCCAGGGGAGTTCCGCCATGGTCCTGCGTTTCCGTCCGGCTGCGCTGCACGCCGCCGTCCTGCTCGCGCTCTGCGCGCCCGCCGCGCACGCGGCCGCCCCCACCCCGGACGTGATCCGCGCCTCGCGGCACGACGTCTCGGCGCCGATGCGCGACATCATCCGCACGATGCCGCCGGCGCTGCCGATGGGCAGCGGCGATGAACCGTTCCTCGTTCCGAACATCCTGCTCAAGCCCGAATCGCGCACGAGCTCGCTGGTGCCGGACTATTCGCGTGCGCAGACGCATGGCACCGGCATCCCGGCCCCAGCGATCGACCTCAGCTTCGACGGCATCAACCAGGCCACCTCGGGCTGCGGCTGCCTGCCGCCGGATACCAACGGCGACGTCAGCGACGAGCATTACATCCAGTGGGTCAACGGCGGCTGGGCGGTCTACGACAAGACCACGGGCGCGACCGTGCAGGGCCCGACCCCCGGCAACTCGTTCTTCGTCGGCTTCGGCGGCAAGTGCGAGACCACCAACTCGGGCGATCCGATCGCGCTGTGGGATCCGCATGCGCAGCGTTGGGTCATGAGCCAGTTCGTCACCAGCGCGCCGTACGCCCAGTGCGTCGCGGTCTCGACCACGTCCGACCCGCTCGGCACGTACGCGCGTTACGAATTCAACTGGCCGGTGTTCGGCGACTACCCGAAGATGGGCGTGTGGACCGACGAGAGCGGCACGCAGGACGCCTACACGCTGATCACGCACGAGTTCGGCGCCTCGTTCCAGGGTGCCGCGCTGATCGCGATGGACCGCGCCGCGATGCTCGCGGGCGAGCCGGATGCGGCGATGGTCCGCTTCGCGGGCTTCGACGCGTACGGCGTGCAGCCGATCCACCTCGGCCCGGGCGAGCTCGCGCCGAACGGCAGCTGCCCGACCTACATCCATTTCGACGCGAACACCGCCGACTACCTGTTCTGGGACATGTGCCTGGACTGGGGCACCCCGGCCAACACGACGATCTCGGCACAGCCCGAGCGCGTCGCGGTCGCTCCGTTCGTGCCGTTCTTCGACGACGTGCAGCAGCAGGGTTCGGCCAACGGTCTGGATTCGTTCGGTTCGAACCTGATGTACCGCGCGACGGCCCGCACGTTCCCGGCCGACGCGCCGACGCGCACCTCGCTCGTGGTCAACCACGTCGTGCAGGGCCCGCTGCAGCAGGCCGGCATCGGCTGGGCGCATTTCAACCTGCGCCCCACCAGCACCAACGCGGGCAACGACCGCATCTTCGGTGATGGATTCGACGACTCGCCGCTGCCCGAGATTCCGGCCGAACCCGCGCCGAGCGCGAAGTCGCTCGTCGATGAAGGCACCTACGCACCGGATGCGTCGCACCGCTGGATGGGCGGCATCGCGATCGACTCGAGCGCCAACATCGGCGTCGGCTATTCGCAGTCGAGCGCGCTGATGCATCCGCAGCTGCAGATCAGCGGTCGCGCGCTCTCCGATGAGCCCGGCATGCTGCGCGACGAGCAGAACTGCACGGCCGGCGTCGCCAACGGCTCGCAGACCAGCACCAGCGGTCGCTGGGGCGACTACTCGTCGATGAGCCTCGATCCGGTCGACCAGTGCACGTTCTACTTCACGAGCGAGTACTACGCGACCACCGCCGCCGCCTCGTGGCGCACGCGCGTGTGCTCGTTCAAGTTCGAAGGCTGCGGCGATCCGGACTTCGCGATCGTGGCCGACTCGCCCAAGCGCCTCGAGATGTGCGCGGTCGGAGCCTCCGACCCGCAGTGGGAACTGCGCGCGGGCGTGCTCAATGGCTTCACCGGCCCGGTCTCGCTGACCGCGGTGGACGTGCCGGTCGGTTCGACGCCGAACTTCTCGGCCAACCCGGTGCAGGCGCCGGGCACCAGCACGCTCACGCTCGCCGGCGGCGCGACGCTCGCGTCGGGCGAGTACGCGTTCAGTGTGGAAGGCACCAGCGGCGCGAACACGCGTGCGGTCGCGCTCGAACTCGGTATCTCGAGTGCGGCGCCGGCGGCCCCCGTGCTGACGACGCCGGCCGATGACGCGACCGGCGTCAAGGTGGTTCCGACGCTGAGCTGGAACGCGGTGCCGGGTGCACTCTCCTACACGATCGAAGTGGCCAGCGACGCAGGCTTCACGACGATCGTCGCGAGCGGCACCAGCAACGTGCCGACCTGGGCGGTGACCGCGGTGCTCGATTCGGAAACCGAGTACTTCTGGCGCGTCACGCCGGACAACTACTGCGGCGATGGCCCGGTCTCGGCGACCTTCAGCTTCACCACCGGCGTTCCGGGTGAATGCCCGAGCGGCACCACCGCGACCGTGCTGTTCGAGGACGACATGCAGTCCGGCGTGAACGGCTGGACCACCGACGGCACCGGCGCGGCCGGCTGGACCCAGCAGACGCCGCCGGCGGCGACGGGTCTCCTGACCACCGCGTGGGGCATCCCGAACAACGCGACCACCAGCGACCGCGGGCTCGTCTCGCCGACGGTGCAGCTGCCGGTCGGCGTCGCCGCGACGATCCTGAGCTTCGACACGTACCACAAGTTCGAGATCGACGGTCCGAGCGGTTGCTGGGACAACGGCACGATCGAAGCCAAGCTCGGCGCGGGCATCTTCAACTACATCGACAACAGCCGCCTGTTCACCGATCCGTATGACGGCCTCGCCTCGCCCGGCATGCTCAACGCCGGCGCGCTGTCGTGGTGCCATACGCCGGCGAGCGGTCCGATCCACTCGATCGTCGACCTCGACGGCTTCGAGGGCCAGGACCTGCAGCTGCGCTGGCGCGCAGTCTCCGATTCGAACACGACTGCGCCGGCGCCGAACGGCATGTACGTCGACAACGTGAAGATCGAAGTCTGCCAGTAGGAAATGCGTCGCGACGCAATCGCGACACCGGCAACAAGAAAAACGGGCCGCGCAAGCGGCCCGTTTTTTTCGTTGAGCGGCCAGCAGTGCCGATCGACGAGGTCGCTGTCGATCGGCGACGCCGGATGTTCCCGGCGTCGCCCGGTCGGTCAGTCGACGAGCGTGACCTCCGAGCCCGAGACCCGTGCGATCCGCGCACGCCCGCCAGCGACGTTCGCGGGTGGCGCCGCTTCGAATCCGTCGATGAAGATCGCATCGGAGAGAACCGATTCCTCGACCAGCACGAAGATGTCGCTGGCGCCGTTGCCGTCGGTCGGATCGATGTTGGTCGCGGTCGACTCCCACGCCATCGACAGGCCGGACGCGTTGACCGCGGAGGTGTCGCCGGATGAACTGTTGCCGGGCTGGTTGCCCGCGACGCTGAGCATGCCCGGCGCGCCCGCGTCGGGGATGAACAGGAATACCTGCGGGTACGAGCTGCCGCCGCCCCACGCGTGGTTGCAGCTCAGCAGCACGCTCGCGATGTCGGACACCGCCGACACGGAGCAACTGTCGTAGGCACTTTCCGGAATGTCGGTCGGCCGCGGGATCGCGATCGTCGTATCGGTCTGGCGGTCGCGCAGGTAGACGCCGCTGTTGCCCTCGCTGCCCACGCCATTGGCGTAGCCGAGGCCGCCATAGCCGCGCGTCTGGAACGTCATGAACCGGCCGCCCGGAGACATCGCGGGCCGGTACACGAATGCGTTCGATCCCGAAGTGGCCGTCGCGCTGCGACTGGCGAGTTCGGTCGTGTTCGCCTGCAGGTCGCGCACGTACGCCTGTCCGCTGGTCGCGCCGGGGACCATCGCGGTGCTGCAGAGCATGGCGAGGTAACGACCGTTCCCGGACAGCGCATGGCGCTCCAGCGAGCAGGTGCCTTGCGCGCCGGTGGAGGTGATCGACGCCACCTCGACCTGGCCGGTCGCCATGTCCTTGACGTAGACGATCCCGGAGCTGCCGGTCGGCGACGCATCGCCCGCACCGTCCACGGATTCCGCAAGGACGGCATCGGTCTGGAACGCGATGTAGCGGCCATCCGCCGAAATCGACACGGTGTTGTCCTGCGTACCGTTCGCCGGCGGCTGGCCCGCGCTGTTGGCGCTCGCGAGTTCCAGCGCACCGGTCTCGCGATCCTTGCGCAAGACCTGCCAGGCTGGCCCGAACGAGGATCCATGGGTGAGGAACGCAACGTAGCGCCCGTCCCCCGACACCACCGGCGCCTCGCCGCGGATCATGCTCGCTCCCGACACGGACACCGCTTCGACCACGCCGGTATCGAGGTCGAGCGCGATCGCGCGCGTGCCGTTGTAGGTGTCACCGACCCAGTTCTGCGCGGTGCTCGCAAACACCACGGTTCGCCCGTCGGCCGAGACGTCGACATCGGTGGAGGACCCCGCGGCTTCGGTGCCGGGTCCGGGGATCAGGCGGCCATAGAGGAAGTCGGCCTGCGCGACCGGCGCGAAGCCGAGCGAGGCCGAAACGGCGAGGGAAAGCGCGAGCGGGCGAATGGGCAGTGCGGTCGGCATGGCGGGACTCCGGGGTTGGGGTACGGCCACCTTCTACGCAGATCCGCGGCGATTCCCCGAACGGCGCTGGCGATACCCACCCGACTTGCCGCCGCGCCCCCCTCGACACCGCCATTAATCTCTTTATCCGGAACAAGCGATATAATGCGCGCCAGCCTTCCGTCGAGGGGCGCTGCAGCGGGTCCCCCGCGACGCTCGACGGACATGCATCCCATTGCAAGGGCGCCCGGCCGGCCTGCCACGCAGTCCGCCACGAACCGGAGACCCACTGATGAACGCAGTTCCGAAGAATGCCGCCGCGCACGACTACAAGGTGCGCGACCTCGCCCTCGCCGACTGGGGCCGCAAGGAAATCGAGATCGCCGAGCACGAGATGCCGGGCCTGATGTCGATCCGGCGCAAGTACGCCAAGGCGCTGCCCCTGAAGGGCGTGCGCGTGACCGGCTCGCTGCACATGACGATCCAGACCGCGGTGCTGATCGAAACGCTCAAGGACATCGGCGCCGACGTGCGCTGGGCCTCGTGCAACATCTTCTCGACCCAGGACCACGCAGCGGCCGCGATCGCGGCATCCGGCACGCCGGTGTTCGCGTGGAAGGGCGAGACGCTCGAGGAATACTGGGACTGCACGCTCGACGCGCTGTCGTTCCCCGACGGCAAGGGCGGCTTCCTCGGTCCGCAGCTCGTCGTCGACGACGGCGGCGACGTCACGCTGCTGATCCACAAGGGCTACGAGCTCGAAAAGGGCGACGAGAGCTGGGTCGACAGCGCATCGGGCAGCCACGAGGAACAGGTGATCAAGAACCTGCTCAAGCGCGTCGCGAAGGAGCGCCCCGGCTACTGGACGCGCGTGGTCGCCGACTGGAAGGGCGTGTCCGAGGAAACCACCACCGGCGTGCATCGCCTCTACCAGCTCGCCGAAGCCGGCAAGCTGCTGATCCC
>DAIOWG010000026.1:0-17284 GCA_036758645.1 Dokdonella sp.
GAGCTGGTGTCGCGCTTCCTGATGCCGCGCTTCGCGAAGGTGCTGCCGCGACTCGGCGAAACCGAGCGCATCGCGCTCGAGGCGGGTACGGTCTGGTGGGATGGCGACCTGTTCGGCGGCATGCCCGACTGGCAGAAGCTGCTCGACTTCCAACCGGCACCGCTGACCGCCGAGGAGCAGGCGTTCCTCGACGGACCGGTGGAGGCGCTGTGCCGGCAGATCGACGACTGGCAGGTGGTCCAGCAGCGCGACCTCTCGCCCGAAGTCTGGGCGTTCATCAAGCGCGAGCGCTTCCTCGGCATGATCATCCCGAAGGAATTCGGCGGCCTCGGCTTCTCCGCGATCGCGCATTCGCGCGTGGTGACGCGGCTGTCGAGCCGTTCGATCACCGCTGCAGTCACCGTGATGGTGCCGAACTCGCTCGGCCCCGGCGAACTGCTGCTGCACTACGGCACCGGCACGCAGAAGCAGCGCTGGCTCGCGCGGCTCGCGCGCGGCGAGGAGATTCCGTGTTTCGCGCTGACCGGTCCGGAAGCGGGGTCGGATGCAGCCGCGACGCAGTCGGAAGGCATCGTCGAGAAGCGCGTCGTCGACGGCGTCGAAGTCCTCGGCCTGCGGCTCAACTGGAAGAAGCGCTACATCACGCTCGCGCCGGTCGCGACGCTGATCGGCCTCGCGTTCCGGCTCAAGGATCCGAACCACCTGATCGGCGACGAGGAAGATCGCGGCATCACCTGCGCCCTGGTCCCGCGCGACCTGCCCGGCATCGAGATCGGCCTGCGCCACGATCCGATGGGCGTGCCGTTCCACAACGGCCCGATCGTCGGTCGCGACGTGTTCGTGCCGCTCGACGAGGCGGTGATCGGCGGGCGCGCGCAGATCGGACAGGGCTGGCGCATGCTGATGGAATCGCTCGCGGCCGGCCGTTCGATCTCGCTGCCCGCGCTGTCGATCGGGGCCGCCCAGCTCGCGACGCGACTGTGCGGCGCGTATGCGACCGTGCGCGAACAGTTCGACACGCCGATCGGGCGCTTCGAGGGCATCGAGGAACCGCTCGCGCGCATCGCGGGGCTCACATCGATCATGACCGCCACGCGCGACCTCACCTGCGGCGCGCTCGACGCGGGCGAGAAGCCCGCGGTGATCGGCAACATCTGCAAGGCCTACCTGACCGAAGCCATGCGCCAGGTGGTCGCCGACGCGATGGACATCCGCGCCGGCAGCGCGATCCAGCGCGGGCCGCGCAACCTGCTCGCACGCGCCTGGGACGCGGTGCCGATCGGCATCACGGTCGAGGGCGCGAACATCCTCACGCGCTCGATGATCGTCTACGGCCAGGGCGCGATCCGCTGCCATCCTTATGTGCAGAAGGAGATCGCGGCGGTCGCGACCGACGACCTCGTCGCGTTCGACCGCGCGATCTTCGGCCACGTGAACCTGTTCGTCACGCGCGCGGTGCGCGCGAAGCTGCTCGCATGGAGCGGCGCGCGCCTCGCCGGCGTGCCGCGCACCGCCGACACCGCGCGCTACTACCAGCACCTGTCGCGCTTCTCGGCCGCGTTCACGATCGTGTCCGACGTCGCGATGGGCACGCTCGGCGGCTCGCTGAAACGGCGCGAGAAGCTGTCCGGGCGCCTCGCCGACGCGCTCGCGTGGCTCTACCTCGCGAGCGCGGCGCTCAAGCGCTACCACGACGGCCCGAAGACGCGCGCGAACCACGCGCTCGCGCGCTGGTCCGCCGAGTGGTGCCTCTACCGCATCCAGGAGGCGCTGGTCGGCGTGCTCGACAACCTGCCCGCGCGGCCCGCTGCCTGGCTGCTGCGCTGCGTGATCTTCCCGCTCGGCGCGCGCTTCCGACCGCCCTCCGACCGGCTCGGCGCGGAAGTCGCACGCGACATCCTCGAGGACCGCGACGCACGCCGCACGCTGACCGCCGACGTGTTCGTGCCACCACCCGGCGAACCCGGGCTCGGCGCACTCGAGGCCGCGCTCGACAAGGCGGTGCGCGCGCTGCCGATCGAGACCAAGCTGCGCGACGCGGTGCGCGCGGGCAGGCTCGATCGCGCGCCCGGCTACATGCTCGACGACACCGGCGTCGCCGCGGGCGTGATCAGCGGCGACGAGTACGACCTGCTCAACGACGCGCGCGATGCACGCGACGAGGTCATCGCGGTCGACGCGTTCGACCCCGAGGTGTTCAGGACGCTGCGTTGATGCCGGCGATCATGGGTCCGAACGCTCCCATGCAGGCGTGCTGGTACTTCGACTTCATCTCGCCGTTCGCGTACCTGCAGCTGCCACGCGTGCTCGCGCTGCGCGCGCGCGTCGAACTCGTGCCGGTGCCGATCGTGTTCGGCGCGCTGCTCGCGCATCACGGCCAGCTCGGCCCGGCAGAGATCCCGTCCAAGCGCGCGTTCACCTACCGCTTCGTGCAGTGGCAGGCGGAGCGCGCCGGCATCGCGTTGCGTTTCCCGCCCGCGCATCCGTTCAATCCGCTCGCCGCGTTGCGCCTGTGCATCGCCGCGGGCGCAGGCTGGGACGCGGTCGCGCGGTTGTTCGCGCACATCTGGCGCGACGGCGAGAGCGGCATCGACGCGGTCGGGCTCGCGCCGGTCGCGCAGGCACTCGGCCTCGATCCCGCCGCGGCGATCGCCGATTCCGGCGTGAAGGCGCGGCTTCGTGCGAACACCGAAGCCGCGATCGCGGCCGGCGTGTTCGGCGTTCCGACGATCGCGGCCGCGGGCGAGACGTTCTGGGGACTGGATGCGACGCCGATGTTCGAGCAGTGGCTCGGCGATCCCGGCCTGTTCGAGCGCGGCGACTACGCGCGCCTCGCGATGCTGCCGGAGGTCGCGATCCGTACGCGCGAAGCACGCTGAATCAGGCAGCGGGGCCGCCGACCGGTTCGGCGGCCGCGCCGAAGTCATGCACGCAGACGCGGTTGCGGCCGCTCGCCTTCGCGCGGTAGAGCGCCGTGTCGGCGCCTTCGATGAGTTGCTCGGGCGTGGCCACGCGCTCGTCCAGCGCGGCGATGCCGATGCTCAGGGTCAGGCCGATGCGCGACCCCGATACCAGCAGCGGCAGGCGCTCGATGCAGGCGCGGATGCGTTCGGCCACGACGCAGGCATCCTGCGCGTCGGCACCCGGCAGCATCGCGAGGAATTCCTCGCCGCCCCAACGACCGAACGCGTCGCCCAGGCGCAGCTCACCCGCGATCGGCGCGACCACCGCGCGCAGGCAGACATCACCGGTGCGGTGGCCGAAGGTGTCGTTGATCTGCTTGAAGTGGTCGAGGTCGAGGAACAGCACCGCAAGCCCGCTGCGCGTGGCGCGCGCGGAATGGAAACAGGTTCGCAGACGCGCGAGCACCGCGCGCCGGTTCAGCACGCCGGTCAGCATGTCCTGCTCGGCAAGCCGGTGCGCGACGTCGCGCTCGTGCCGCACCGACAAGGTCTGTTCCGCGAGTCCGAACGCGAGCACGAGGCTCGCGAATGCGAACGCCGCCGGCAGCGCGAATTCGAGCCACGCCGGCAGCGGCCAGTGCAGCGCGAGCTGCAGCATGCGCGCGAGCGTCAGCATCAGCCCGGGAATCCACGCGGCGAGGAAGTAGCCGCCACGCGCGCTGCCTCGCAGCCAGGCGACCATGCCGGCCGCGCACAGCAGCGGCGTGCAGACGAGGCCCGCCAGAACGATCAGGTCCTCGGCCCACAAAGCGCCGCCTGGCGCCACCAGCACCGCGGCGACCAGCGCGAGCAGCGGCCAGCGCAACAGCGCGACCGCGCGATCGAGCCGCGGTGCGCAGGCGTGCAACTGCAGGTACTCGCGCGCGAATTGCATCAGCAG
Organism: Dokdonella sp.; assembly: GCA_036758645.1. Classification (GTDB taxonomy): domain Bacteria; phylum Pseudomonadota; class Gammaproteobacteria; order Xanthomonadales; family Rhodanobacteraceae; genus Dokdonella_A. The sequence continues at coordinate 3,844 of DAIOWG010000026.1, forward strand.
CGCCAGCGCGCAGGCGCCCGCAGCCCAGGTCACGCTGCCGCCGAGCGGACCGAGCAGGTCGAACGGCGGCAGTTCGAAACCGAGCCCGAACGCGTACAGCTCGTACACGATGATCACCAGCATGCTGATCACGTACCACGCGTACATGCGTTCGCGCAGCGCGAGGAAGAAGCTCAGCATCACGAGCAGCGTCGCCAGCTGCACCGACGGGAACAGCACGTCGAGGCGCGCGCGAACGAGATCCGCGCGTCGCGCCTCGGTCGCGCTCTCCACCGATATCCGCCGCGGCACCTCGCGCTCGGCCGCGACGCCCAGCAGCACCGATTCACCCGAACGCAGCGATGCCGGCAGCATGAACACGAGCACGTGGCGCGTGAACCCGAGTTCGTTGCCGGCATCATGGACGCTGCGCAAGCCGCTGCTGCTGCCGTCGGGCAGCCAGGCCTCGACGCGCAGTCCCTGCGGGTCGGAAATCGACAGCACCGGTGGCACGCTTCCGCGCCAGTCCTCGGCGAGGCGCACGCGATACCAGCGCATGCCATCGCGCGAGGGCGTGATCGCCGCGTAATCCTCGCGGGCGAAACCGGCCTCCTGGCGCCCGGCGAGGATGTCGGTCGCAGTCGCAGCCGGCACGCCATCGAGGCGCTCCACCAGCAGCGGCACGGCTTGCGCGGGCGCAGGCAGGGCGAGCAGCGTGCACGCCAGCAGCAGCACGAAGCCGACGATCCACGCGGGCAAGGGCAGATTGTGTCGCGGGCGGGCGATGGGAAAGTGCATGGAAATGGTAAAGCAAGATCGAGGCCATGCGCCGCGGTATGGAGCCGGCGCGGCGCGCACTGCGCGCGTAGAATCCTGGTCATGCGCCAAATCGTGCCGCTCGCCGCGCTGCTGATCGCCTGCGCCTCGGCCGCGCGAGCCGTCGAAGTGCTGCGATGCGTCGCCACCGACGGCTCGGTCGTCTACCAGGACCGACCCTGCCCGGCGGACCAGGCCGCCCAGCGCCTTCTCCTGCCGGACGATCCGGCGCTGCCTGCGGCAGCGGCAGCGGCAGCGGCAGCGGCAGCGCCCGCGCACGCACCGATTTCCGATCCGCAGGACGTACCCGCGCCCGCGGTCGCGCCGATCGTGGCCGAAGAGGCCGGACCTCGTTTCCTGCTCTGCACGCGCGCCGATGGCAGCGAGTACATCAGCGAGGACGGTTGGGTCGGCGGCACGGGCGTGCCGTACGGAATGGTCGGCGGTTCGGGCATGGGACTGGCCGATGTCTACGGCGGGCGCAATGGCGCCGGCGTATCGGCACCCGGCTTGCGTACGGTGCCGCGCATCCCGGCAGGTGACCGTCCGCATGCCGGAGCGATGATCTGGATCGACGACCAATGCCATGAAGCCGCGCCGCGAGAGGCTTGCGCCTGGCTTGCGCGCCGGCAGCGCGACGTGACGCGCAAGCTCGAGCATGCCTTCAGCGACCAGGCGCCGCAGTTGCAGCAGGAGCTGGCCGCGCTGCGGGAACGCATGCGTGGGTGTGGCTGAGCGTCGTCGGCCGACTACGGCGACTGATCGAAAAGCTCGCGGCCGAAGCCCCCACGAGAGAGCGACTGCGCGATCAGACCAGGCGCAGCACCGCGCGCGGGGCGTGCCGGCGTTCGTGTTCGAGCAGCCATTGCTTGGTCGGCAGGCCGCCGCCGAAGCCCGTGAGTTTGCCGTTCGCTCCGATCACGCGATGGCAGGGGACGATGATCGGCAGCGGATTCGCGCCGTTCGCGGCGCCGACGGCGCGACTCGCCGAAGCATCGCCGATGCGGCGTGCGAGTTCGCCGTAGCTGATCGTCTCGCCGTACGGAATCTCGACGAGCGCGTTCCACACCGCCTTGCGGAACGGCGTGCCCTCGGGCGCGAGCGCGAGGTCGAAGGCGTGGCGCGAGCCCGCGAACCACGCCTCGAGCTGCTCGATCGCGTCGGCGAGGCGCGCGCGGCTGCGGCGCCAGCCGGCGCCGATGCGCGCGCCCTGGTCCGGGCGCGGAAACCCGATGTGGCGCAGGCCCGCGTCGTCGCCCGCGATCAGCAAGCGGCCGATCGGGGTGTCGAGGTGGTCGTAGTCGATCGTCATCGTCGCACCGTCGCACGCAGTCACGAATTTCGCCAGAGCAGCATCACTGCGTAGGCGCGCCACGGGCGCCACGCGAGCGACAGTGCCTCGAGCTCGCGCGTCGTCAGCGTGCGCCCGCGGCCCGCGGCGCGTCGGAGGATCAGGTCGGCGGCCGGGAATGCGTCCGGCTGCGCGAGCGCGCGCATCGCGATGTACTGCGCGGTCCACGCGCCGATGCCCGGCAGCGCGACGAGCTCGCGCTCGAACGCGGCGAGCGACTGTTCGGGGCGGAACGCGATGCGTCCCTCGAGCAGCGCCTGCGCGAGGCCGCGGATCGTCGCGGCGCGTGCGCGCGTGATGCCGCAGCTCTCGAGCGGTGCGTCGGCGAGCGCGGCCGCGTCGGGAAACAGCACGCCGACGCCGACCGGCGCGCCCTCGTCGTAACGTCGCCCCCAGTTGGCGGCGACGCGCGCCGCGAGCGTGCGCGCGGCCGCGACACTGACCTGCTGCCCGAGCACCGCGCGCACCGCGAGTTCGAAGCCGTCCCAGGCGCCCGGCAGGCGCTGGCCGGGCCAGCGCCGGACCAGCGGCCCCAGCACGACATCGGTGCGGAACGCCGCGGCGAGCGCGCGCGGATCCGCATCGAGATCGAACATGCGCTTCACGCGCGCCGCGATCGCGCCGAGCGCGCCGCTGTCGGGATGGTGCACGCGCAACGCGAGCGCCGCATCGTCGCGCGTGCCCGGCGCGACCTCGAACCAGCCCGGCACGCCATCGACCACGATGCTGCGCCGATAGCTGCGTTCGTCGACCGCTTCGACACCCGGGATCATGCGCCGCGCGTAGAACGCGAGCAGGTGCGCGAAGTCGTACGGCGCGCGATACGGCAGTCGCAGTTCGATCGCGGCCGGGTCTCCCGGCACGGGTGCGGCCGTGGCCGTCGCGCGCCGCGGGCGGCGCAGTTCGCGCGGCGGCCTGCCGTAGCTCGCGACGAACGCCGCGTTGAAGCGACGCAGGCTGCGGTAGCCGGCCGCGTCCGCGATGCGCGCGATCGGAAGTTCGGTTTCGACGAGCAACTGTCGCGCGAACAGCAGCCGGCGCACCGCCGCCACATCGAGCGGACTCGCGCCGAGCTCCTCGGCGAACACGCGCCGCAGGTGGCGTTCGCCGACGCCGACGCGAGCGGCGAGCGCCGGCAGCGTGCCTGCATCGAGCGCGCCCTGCTCGATCAGCCTGAGCGCGCCCGCGACGAGATCGGATTTCGCGCGATGCAGCGGCGAGCCCGGCGCGGCCTCCGGCCGGCAGCGCAGGCAGGGCCGGAAACCCGCGGCCGCTGCAGCTGCCGCGCTGTCGTAGAAGCGCACGTTGCACGCCTTCGGTGCGGGCACCGGGCAGACCGTTCGGCAGAAGATGCGGGTCGAGGTGACCGCGATGAAGAACAGGCCGTCGAAGCGTGGATCGCGCGCGCGGCGCGCGCGCTCGCAGATGCGCAGGTCGAGCGTGGTGGCGTGCGCGAGCAGGGACATGGCGCGATGCTAGCGCCGATCGCGGCGCCGGACTCGCCGTTTCCGGCTGCCGAAGCGCGGCGCCCCGGGCAACCTGCATCGCCCGGGGCAGCGGGTTACCGCGGCATCGACGGATCGAATCCGTCGCCGAACACGCGTTCGGCGTCCGCGCGGAATTCGAACGCGCCGAGATCGAGCGCCATCGGCGGCTCGCCGGGCTCGACGCGCGCGCGTCCGTCGAGGTCGAATCCCGGTGGCTCGAAGCCCGCGGGCAGGTCGTCCGGATCGCAGGTGAGTGCGCGGTCGATCATGAGGCTGCCCGGCCCGAGCCGGTAGCGGCCCGCGGGCGTCGTGACGAAACCCGGATCGCGCGGCGCCGGATCCGTCCCGAGCTGCGCGTTGTTGCAGGTGCCGCGCAGCGTTCCGGTCGAGACGATGCCTGCATGGTTCCCCGCGATGATGGTCCCGACCAGCTCGGCGGTGCCGTTCGGCTGCACGAACACCACGGTGCCGTCGGGCGTGTCGACGATCGTGTCGAACAGCAGTTGCGCGACCCCGCCATTGACCTGGAACAGGTGCGTGTCGCCGCCGAGCCCGACCGCGGTGTCGAACACCAGCGCGTTCGACACGCGCAACAACCCGGCATCGACCGCGGCGACGATGCCGCCGCTTTCGCTGTTCGAGGTGGCGGGGCCGCGGCTGTCGCGGAACGCGTAGCCATCGACCGACAGTTCGCCGCCGTCGACGTGCAATGCGCCGCCCGCGCGCGCTTCGAACGGGTCGGACGCCACTTCGTTGCGTTCGAATGCGGCGCAATGGGCGTCGTCGACCGTATCGCCGCGGGCGCAATCCGCGGCGAGACGCGCGCGAGCGCCATCGGCGACCGCGATCGCGCCGCCGCGCGCGTCGGAACGGTTTGCGACGAATCGGGCCGCGCCCATGTCCGCGTGCGTGTCGTCGCCGCGCAGCGACAACGCACCGCCCGCTCCGCTCGCCTGGTTGGCATCGAACAGTGGCAGCGAATCCGGCTCGGTCGCGAGCGTGTTGCCCTGGTCGACCTCGATCGCGCCACCGCGCCCGCCGGCGAGGTTGCCCGCGAAGGCGGGCGAGCCCCGCAACAGCACGGTGTTGCTGACGCCCGATGGTCCGACCGGCTCGGTGCCGATCGCGCCGCCGTCGAGGGCGGCGACGTTGAGCGCGAACGTCGTCGACGCCGCCACGTCGAGCGTGCACCCGCGGAACAGGTACGCGCCGCCCCCGTGGTTCGCGCGATTGGCCTCGATGCGCGAATCCCCGGCGATCCTCACGCTCGCGTCCAGCGTCGCGCCCGGGGTGCAGAAGATCGCGCCGCCGTTCGCGCCCGCGATGTTGCCGGCGATGCGCGCGTCCTCGAGCGCCAGGGTGCCGCCTTCGAGCACGATGCCCGCGCCCGATGCCCCGGCCGGGCTGCGGTTGCCCTCGATCGACGACGCCACCAGCGTCACGTGCGCGTCGCGGATGAACAAGGCGCCGTTCGGGTTGCCGCGTACGTCGACGTGCTCGAGCATGAGTTCGCCCTCCCCATGCACGAATACCGTTCGCGAGGCGTGCAGCGACGTGGCCTGCGCGACGAGTTGCGCGCGCAGCGTCGCCGGCGCACGACATCCGGAATTGCGTTCGTGGCGCGTCACCAGGCGCACGCGCCTGCCGTCGATTTCGACCGCTGCGTCGGCGTTCGCGTAGGGGCCGGACTCGAGTTCGACCACGTGCAGCTCGTCGTCCGCGGGCAGCGCGTCGATCGCCTGCTGCGGCGTGCGGAACTGGCAGTCGCTGCCGGGCTCGCCGGCGCTGGTGCCGACCTTGAACGTGGCCGCGCCGGCGTCGCTGGCGGCGACTGCGATCCCGGCGGCGACCGCGAGCATCACGGCCGCGCGCCGCGGCGAATAACGGGAACGGAATCGGAAATGGTCGTGCATGAGGCGTCCTGCTCGATGGGTGAGCAGGTGGCTACGCGTTCGCGCAGGGATTCCCGCCACCGCGTCGTGTCCGCCGGGCGGCGCCCCGACCACGCGCCGGGTCGGCGCGGGCTATCGCGCGAGCGCGAGGAATGCGCGCGCTTGCGCGGTGTCGACTTGTTCGGCCAGCAGGAGTTCGCGTGCGCGCGCGTCGCTCGTCGCATCGGGTGGGCCGCCTGCGAGCCGCCGCGAGGCCCAGGCGCTCGCCCAGTGCGTGCCGTCCGTTGCAGGCGCGAGGAGCGAGAGCGCCTCTTCGGCGAGGCGCCGTGCGATCGCGTCATGTCCGGCCGACCACGCCGCCTGCGCGAGTTCGCTCGAGATCCATCCGAGTTCGGGCTCGTTGCGCCCCGGCGTGTCCCGGTATTCCGACAGCGCCTCGGCGGTCGCGCGCTCCAGCAAGGCCACCTCGCCGCGCGCGCCCGCGAGCTGCGCGCGCGCCACGGAGGTCCAGACGCGGCTGCGCGCACGGTCGGCCGGCAGCGTGCGTTCGAGCAACGGTGCGGCCGCATCGAGCGCCGCGCCGGCCTCGTCGACCCGGCCGAGTCCGAGCAGTGCGAACGCGCGCTGCTGCGCGATCTCGAGCGCGAATGCGTCGTTGTCGGACAGTGTCGCCGCATGCAGCTGCGCGGCGCGCCCGATCTCGACGAGCGCGGCTGCATCCCGGCCCTGCGCGATCGCGATGCGCGCTCGCACCAGCCTTCCATGCACCTGCATGTAGGGCTGGCCGATGCGTTCGAATACTTCCGATGCGCGATCGGCATGGCGTTCCGCCTCCAGCAGCGCACCGCTGTTGTAGGCGATCACCGCGAGGTTGCTCATCGCGACCGCGGCGTTCGCGCTGTCCGCACCCGCGCCCTCCCGGTAGATCGTGAGCCCGCGCAGGCAGAGTTCGCGCGCAGACGCCATCTCGCCGGCCTCGAGCCGGGAGACGCAGGCGTCGACCAACGCACGCGCGACGCGCGGGTGCGAGTTTCCGAGCAGCGCTTCGAACCGCCGCGCCGCGCGCTCGAATTGCGGCGCCGCCGCAGCCGGCCCGCTCGCGAGCGAATCGATCTCGGCGAGCACCGACGCGAGCTCGGCGTCGACGACACCCTCGGCCCCCTCGCGTTCGGCGCGCGGGGCGATGCGCGAGCGCAATTCGCGCAGCCCGTCGAGCTGGTTGGCGTGGCCGAGATAGCGCACATGGCGATCGAGCGCGCGCACGTGGTCGATGCCGGCCGCATCGAAGTCGGCCAGCACCACCGGCATTGCGGATCCGAACGCGACGCCTGCTTCGTCGAGTCGACCCGCGCGCCTCAGCAGGTCGCCGAGTTGCGCCTCGGCGAAAGCGAGCGGCAGTCGCGCCGCACCGGCCGCGCGCATCAATCCGGTCGCTTCGCGCTGGCTCGCGATCGCGGCGTCCAGTTCGTCCGCGTCGGCTTCGGTCGCCGCGCGCGCGGCCAGCAGTTCGGCGCGCAGCGCGGGCGCCTCTTCCGCGCGGGTGCCGAGCGATTCGCTCGCCGCGTCGAGCATCGCGCGCGCCGCCGCGGGCCGGCCGCGTGCGAGCTGCAGTTGCGCGAGCGAGAGGCCGAGTTGCGCCCGCGTGCGCGCGTCCAGCCCCGCCGCTTCCTCGAGCAGTCCCGCGCCGAGCGCGGCGATCGTCGCGAGGGGATCGCGTTCGTCGTCGCGCAGGTACGGGCTGGCGGCGCGGAACGTCTCGGACAGGAAGCGTTCGACCTGGATCGCGCGCTCGGCTTCGGCAAGCCGCTCGCGCTGCGCCTCTTGCACGCGCTGCATCGCCAGGCCGCTCGCGACCAGCGCCGCGGCGATCGCGAGCGCGACCGCCGCGCTGGCCCAGGCATGCCGGCGCAGGAACTTTCCGATCCGCACGCCGGTGCCGCCGGCCCGCGCGCGCACGCGGCGAGTCGCGAGCCAGGCCTCGAAGTCTTCGCGCAATTGCGCGCAGGTGGCATATCGGCGTTCGGGGTCAGGTTCGAGGCAACGCGACACGATCGCGTCGAGGTCGCCCGCGAGTGCGCGCCGCAGCGCGCCTGCGCGCGGCAGGCCACGCGCGTGCGCGAGTGCGTCGCGCTCTGCTTCGGGTAGTGCGGCGATCGCCGCCGATGGCGTCGGCGCGCTCGCATCGCCGGTGCGCGCGCGCGCGGTACCCGCGAGCAGGCGCCACGCAAGCGCGCCGATCTGGAACACGTCCGTCGCGGTCGTGAGGCCCCGGCCCGCGAGCTGTTCCGGCGCCGCGCAGTCGGGCGTGAACGCGTGCACGCCGGGCGCCGGGTCCTTGGAGGCGTCGCTCGCGATCCCGAAATCGACGAGGCGCAGGCGCTGGTCCGCATCCACGAGCACGTTCGCGGACTTCACGTCGCCGTGCACGAGCCGTCGCGCGTGCGCGTGTTCGAGCGCGCGGCAGAGATCGACCAGCAGGCGCACGCGCGCGCGCAGGTCGAGGCGCAACCGGTCCGCGTGCGCGAGGATCGGTTCGCCGTCGACGAATTCCATCGCAAGCCAGAGGTCGCCCTCGGGGCCCTCGCCCGCGTCGATGAAGCGCGCGATGCCCGGATGGTCGAGGCGGGCGAGCGCGCGCTGCTCGTGGCGCAGCGTGTCGGCACGCAGCGCCGCGCTGCCTTCGCGACGGATCAGCTTGAGCGCGACGGTCGCGGCGAACCCCTCGTAGGCCCGCGTCGCGCGGTAGACCTCGGACATGCCGCCGCGCCCGACCCGCGACTCGATGTGAAACCCGCAGAACGCATCGCCCGCGGCGAGCAGCGGCGCGTCCGCGTCGAACAGGTCGACGAGCAGGTCCGCGTGCAGCATGCCTGCGGGCCCCGGCGTGGTCGATTCCTGCTCCGCGAGCGAGAGCAGGCGCGCGAGCCGTGCGGCGAGCTGCGGTTGCTTTGCCGCGAGGTTGGCGAGGCGCCGTTCGCGCTCGACCCGTGGCAAGTCCAGCAGCGATTCGAGCAGGCGGTCGAGCAGGCGCTCGTCCTGGCCTCCGGCGGCGCTCACGAGGGCGATCCGGAGGCCGCGGGCGTCGTTTCGAGCCATTCGCGCAGCCATGCGCGCGCGCGCATCCAGTCGCGCTGCACGGTGCGCAGCGGAACGTCGAGCGCTTCGGCCGTCTCGCCTTCCGAGAGTCCGGCGAAGTAGCGGCATTCGAATACGCGCACGAGGCGCTCGCTGATGCCGGCGAGGCGATCGAGTGCCTGGTCGACGAGGATCAGCTGTTCGGCCTGCGCCTCGACCGGAAACTGCGTGGCGTCGAGGTCGAGTGCCACCGCCTGGGGCCCGCCGCGCTTCTCCGCCTGGCGCAGCCGAGCGTGGCTCACGATGAACTGGCGCATCGCGCGCGCGCAGATCGCGAGGAAATGTCCGCGGTCATGCGCGTCCAGGCGCGATTGCGCCGACATCTTGAGGTAGGCCTCGTGCACCAGCAGCGTGGTGTCGAGCGTGTGCCCGCGGTTCGCGCGCAACTGGCGCCGCGCGATGCGGCGCAGGTCGTCGTAGACGTGCGGCACGAGCCGGTCGAACGCGCCGGCCTCGCCCGCGCGCCAGGCCGCGAGCAGCGCGCCGAACTCGGTGCCATCGATGTCCCCGCCGGGCTCGCCCGCGTGCATGGCCGTCTCAGAAACCGTAGCGCAGGAAGCCGCCGTCGACCGCGATGCATTCGCCGGTCACGTAGCTCGATGCGGGCAGGCACAGGAACGCGACCGCGCCCGCGACTTCCTCCGGTTCGCCGATGCGTCCCATCGGCGTGCGCAGCAGCACGTCGTCGAGGTAGTCCGGATCGGCGAGCGGGCCTTCGGTGCGCTGCGTGCGGATGTACCAGGGCGCGACCGCGTTGACGCGGATGCCGTCCTCGGCCCATTCGCAGGCGAGGTTGCGCGTGAGCTGGTGCAGCGCGGCCTTGGTGAAGCCGTACGGCGCGCCGGTGCGCACATGCGTCATTCCGGAGACCGAGCCGATGTTCACGATCGCCGCATTGCCGTGTTCGGCCAGGTGCGGATGCGCGAGCCGGCACATCTCGAACGCGCCGAGCACGTTGGTTTCGACCAGCGCGCGCACCTCGTCGAGCTCGTAGTCGAGCACGGGCCGCGACACGTTGCCACCGACATTGTTGACGAGCAGCGACAGCTCGGTGTCGAGGTCGGCGATCCAGTCGAACACTTCGAGGCGCTGTTCCTGCTGCGACAGGTCGGCGTCGCAGGCGAGGATCTCGCGCCCGGGAAACTCCTCGGCGAGTTCCGCGCACACCTGCTCGAGATGCACCTCGTCGCGCGCGACCAGCAGCAGGTCGGCACCGAGCGCGGCCAGTTCGCGCGCGCACGCGAGGCCGATGCCCTTGCTCGCGCCGGTGACCAGCGCGGTGCGCCCGTCGAGCCGCCAGCGTGCCGCGTTCGCCGTCATCGATGCATCCTCCCGCTTGTTGCCACCGCGCCCACGGTGCAGACTTTAACGGAAGCCGCCCGTGCCGGAGTACGCGATGTGCCGCATCCTCGTGATTTGCGCAATCTGCGCCCTGGCTGCCTGTTCCGGTGGCGGGCACACCGGCGCCGAAACCGAAACCGCGGCCCCGCCGGCGCGAACGACCGTCGTCGATGACCCGTTGCAGGCACTCGAGAAGGCGAAGGCGGTCGGCCAGCAGCTCGAGGAGGAGAAGGCGCGCACCGACCAGGCGATCGAGGACCAGGGCGGCTAGGCGCGCTCGCTGCGCGGGCGTCTGCGTCATGTCCTCCAGCGAACACACCGGCGAACCCGCGCGCCAGATCGGTGCGCGCCTGCAGGCCTCGGCCATGCACGAGCTGCAGCGCGCGATCGACCTGCTCGGCCGGGGCGGGCCGCGCGTGCACGAAGGCGTTCACCAGGCGCGAAAGTCGATGCGCCGCACGCGCGCGGTGCTCGCCCTCGGCATGCCCGCGCTCGGCGCCGGCACGCCCGTCATCGATCGCGAACTGCAGCACGTGATCCGCGGGCTGTCGCGGCTGCGCGACGTGCACGCGCTGGTCGGCATCGTCGACCACCTGCTCGAGAAGGAACCCCGCGAAAGCGACGCCGCCGACCTGCTGCGTCGCGCGCGCCGCAGCGCGATGGGCAAGCGCGCGGCGGTTGCACGGGACGAGCTGAGGGACGATCCCGGACTGCACGTGCGCCGCGAGATCCTGCGCATGCTGCGCGCGGCGCTGCAAGGACTGGCCTGGAGCGCGGTCGGTGAAGCCGGCGTCGAGGCTGCGCTGGGCCGCAGCGCGGATCGGATCACGGCCGCGAGCGAACGCGCGCACGCGAGCGGACGCGACGAAGACTGGCATCGCTGGCGCCGCCGCGCGCGCCGGCTCGCGCAGCAGCAGACCGCGCTCGGCGATGCCGCGCCATCCCTGGCGGGCGAAGGCAAGCGCGTCGCGCTGCTGCTCGGCGAAGCGCAGGACTGCGCCATGCTGATCGCCTACTGCGACCGCAAGTCCGGCCTCGCGAAGGGCGAACGCGAACGCCTGCGCGAATTCGCAACGACCCGCCTCGCACGCGTGCGCGCGCGCATCGCCGAGCGCGCCGTCCCGTAGGCTGGTCGGCCGCAGGCCGGCCGGCTGCGCGCCTGCGGGTTGTCGCCCGGTGCCGATGCCGGCCGCGCTGCGCGCGTCCAGCGTGCAGGCGCTCCACGCACATTCCGTTCACGCTTGGCGCAACAGCCGCAAGGCCACGCAGTCGAAGCGCACGGCCGTCGCGTGCGGAGCCGAATCCCCGATCCCGGCCCCATGGTGCGCCGCACCTTTGCGCCGCCGCGGCAGCCGACTAGGCTCGGCCCACGCCGATCTCCCAGCGTTTCAGCCAGGAGGCTGAGGTGCAGCCGACCGATATCCGCGATCCCGCGTACTTCCACAAAGTCGTCGATTGCCAGTGGGCCTGCCCGGCCCATACACCGGTCCCCGAGTACATCCGCCTGATCGCGGCGGGCCGATACGACGACGCGTATCTCGTCAACTGGACGTCGAACGTGTTTCCCGGCGTGCTCGGGCGCACCTGCGATCGGCCATGCGAACCTGCATGCCGGCGCGGTCGTGTCGAGGCGAGCACCGGCGCAACCCCCGAGCCCGTCGCGATCTGCCGGCTCAAGCGCGTCGCGGCCGACTTCAAGGGCGACGTGCGCGCGCGCTTGCCCAAACCCGCGCTGAAGAAGAACGGTCGCCGCGTCGCCTGCATCGGCGCCGGCCCGGCTTCGCTCACGGTCGCGCGCGACCTCGCACCGCTCGGCTACCACGTCACCGTGTACGAGGCGGATGCGAAAGCCGGCGGTTTCATGCGCACGCAGGTGCCGCGCTTCCGCCTGCCCGAGGAGGTCATCGACGAGGAAACCGGCTACATCCTCGACCTCGGCGTCGAGTTCGTCGGCGGCCATCGCATCGACTCGCTCAAGGCGCTGCTGGCCGAGCGGCACGACGCCGTATTCGTCGGCTGCGGCGCGCCGCGCGGCCGCGACCTCGAGCTGCCGGGCCGGCGCGAAGCCGACGCGCACATCCACATCGGCATCGACTGGCTCGCCTCGGTCTACTTCGGCCACGTCGAGAAGGTCGGCCGCCGCGTGATCGTGCTCGGCGGCGGCAACACCGCGATGGACTGCTGCCGCTCGGCGCGTCGGCTCGGCGGCGAAGAGGTGAAGGTCATCGTGCGCTCGGGCTTCGACGAGATGAAGGCGAGCCCGTGGGAAAAGGAGGACGCGATGCACGAAGGCATCCCGATCCTCGATTGCCGCGTGCCGAAGGCGTTCGTGCACGAAGGCGGGCGCTTGACCGGCATGACGTTCGAGAAGGTCCGGCCCGAGTACGACACCGACGGTCGCCGACGCCTGGTGCCGACCGGCGAGCCGGACGAGCTGCATGCCTGCGACGAAGTGTTGATCGCGGTCGGCCAGGAAAACGCGTTTCCGTGGATCGAACGGGACATCGGCATCGCGTTCGACCCGCGTCACGACATGCCGGTGGTCGATACGACCACGCTGCAATCGAGCCTGCCGCACGTGCTGTTCGGCGGCGACGCCGCGTTCGGCCCGAAGAACATCATCTGGGCGGTCGCGCACGGCCACGAGGCGGCGCTCACGATCGACCGCCTGCTGGCAGGCGAAGACGTGCGCGAGCGGCCGCTGCCGATCGTCGATACGATCTCGCAGAAGATGGGAATCCACGAATGGAGCTACGACAACGACGTGTCGCCGGACGAGCGCTACAAGGTGCCGTGGGCGGATCCTGCGCTGACGTTGAAGAGCATCAAGCTCGAGGTGGAGCTCGGATTCGACGCCGCGACCGCATGGAAGGAAACCCAGCGCTGTCTCAACTGCGACGTGCAGACGGTGTTCACGGACCCCCTCTGCATCGAATGCGACGCCTGCGTCGACATCTGCCCGATGGACTGCATCACGTTCACCGCCAATGGCGATGAACCCGACCTGCGCCTGCGGCTGTCGGCGCAGGCGCTCAACGCCGATCAGGATCTGTACGTGTCGGGGGGACTCAAGACCGGGCGCGTGATGGTCAAGGACGAGGACGTGTGCCTGCATTGCGGGCTCTGCGCCGAGCGCTGCCCGACCGGCGCCTGGGACATGCGCAAGGTGCTCATGCAGATGACGCATGCCGGTGGCGGTTGCCGCGGAGTTCCGGCGCGGGAGAAGGTCGCATGAAGCGACGCCGTCGTCATGGCATGCAGCGCGCACCCGTGGATTCGAGCTGCGCGATCGAGGGAGTTGACGGGCGCAGGCTGGACGCGCGAAGCGCGGCCGGCACGGAAGCGGCGCGCAGCAGCGGACGTTAAGCCATTGTAATATCTACTTAAATTTGCATTAGTGACCGTTCTGGCGTAGAATCTGGCAAGCCTATTCTGGAGGT
>DAIOWG010000027.1:0-16001 GCA_036758645.1 Dokdonella sp.
GCCGCTCGCGTACATGCGCGGCCGCACGCTCAACGATGCGTTCGTGATCCTCGACGAGGCGCAGAACACCACGATCGAGCAGATGAAGATGTTCCTCACGCGGATCGGCTTCGGCTCGGTCGCGGTGGTGACCGGCGACATGACCCAGACCGACCTGCCGCGCCACGTGAAGTCCGGCCTGCGCGACGCGACCGAAGTGCTGCGCGACGTGGAAGGCGTCAGTTTCACCTACTTCACCGCGAAGGACGTCGTGCGCCATCCGCTGGTGCAACGCATCGTGCATGCCTACGAGACGCACGAGCAGAAGGCCGTCGCGCAGCGGGATCAGGCATGAAGCACGCCGCCGCGTTGCACGTGCTGGGGATCCTTCTTGCCTGCGCGAGCGCCACTGCGGGCGCGCAGGCCTACGACGGCCCGGAAAGCGTCGAATACCACGCGCGGCTCGACCGTCACCTGGTCGGCAACACGGGCGGTCCGATCCTCACGCGCGCGGCGGATGGCACGCTCGGCGTGTTCACCGAGGCCACCGCTTCGCCGTACGGCATCGAACTGCTGGGCGGAACGCTGTTCGTGCTCGACAGCGGGCGCCTCAAGGGCTTCGACATCGACAGCGCGGCGCCGGTGCTCGACTTCGCGATAGCGGGTGCGTCGTTCCTCAACGGCATCACCTCGGATGGCTCGCGCACGATCTACATCAGCGACTTCAGCGCGAGGAAGATCCATCGCATCGACGTCGCCGATCTCGCTGCGCCCGTTGCCGGAACGCCGCTGTCGACCGGCAGCGCGACGCCGAACGGCCTCGTGTTCGACGGCGCGAGCCAACGCGTGCTCGTCGCGACCTGGGGACCGAATGCGAAGATCCTGTCGTTCGCCGCGGACAGCGAAGCCGCCCCCGCGCCGCTGATCGAGACCACCCTGTCGAACATCGACGGCATCGCACTGGACTGCCGGGGCGCGATCGTGGTCGCGGCATGGGGCGGTTGCGGCATCGCCGGAGGCTGCCTCGCGCGCTTCGACCCGCCGTTCGCGATGGAGAGCCCGTTCACGCTCCTCGCCCAGGGGCTGTCCAATCCGGCGGACATCGACTTTGGCCGAGCCAGCGGCGAGATCGGCGTTCCCGAGTCGGGCAACGACGAAGTCAGCCTCCATGCGACCGGCTGCGAAGCCGCCGTATTCGGCGACGATTTCGAGCGTTGAGCTGCGCCGTGGCGAGCCGCCCGCGCACCAGCGTCAAGCCGGCCCCCTCGGCCCCGCGCCTGTGCGTGTGGGTGCGCAACGAAGCCGGCCGCCGTGGCGTGCCGATGCTGCGCTCGTTCCAACGCTGGCTCGAAGCGATTCCGGCGCTTCGCCGACGCCGGGGCATGAGCGAGATCAACATCCTCATCGTCGACGCGCAGGCAGGTCGTCACTACAACCGCCGGTTCCGTGCCCGCGACTACGCCACCAACGTGCTGAGCTTCCCGTACGAACCCGCGGCGGGCGAGGCATCCGGCCTGCTGGGCGACCTCGTGATCTGTGCGCCGGTCATCGCACGCGAGGCGCGCGAACAGGGCAAGGATCCGCGCGACCACTACGCGCACATGGCCATCCACGGTGCGCTGCACCTGCTCGGCCACAACCACGAAGACGACGCGGACGCCGAGCGCATGGAGGCGCTCGAACGGCGGATCCTCGCAGGACTCGGTATCGCCGACCCGTATCGGGGGGCTGAGGGCTGAGGGCTGAGGGCTGAGGGTGCAGGGCGGGGGGCGGGCGCGGGCCTGTCCGGGTTTGCTCGAGCCGCGGCCCGCGGCGCCGGCCCGGCCCAAGCCCAAGCCCAAGCCCAAGCCCCAACCCTGCCCTCAGCCCTCAGCCCTCAGCCCTCTCTTTGCTACACTTCCGCTCCCGCCCCCCCCGGGCCCGTGCAAGCGTCAGATGAGCGAGGACCCTCCCAGTACCCCCGCGCGAACGTGGTTCGAGCGAATCACGCAAGCGCTCTCCGGCGAACCGCAGAACCGCGAAGAACTCATCGAGGAACTGCGACACGCGCAGGCCAATGGCCTGATGTCGAACGACACCCTGTCGATGGTCGAAGGCGCGATCGAGGTCGCCGACCTCACCGTCGGCGACGTGATGGTGCCGCGCGCGCAGATGGTGTCCCTGCCGATCGAGGCGCCGCTCGCGCACACGCTCGCCGCCGTGGTGGAATCGGGCCACTCGCGCTTCCCGGTGCATACCGGCGACAACAAGGACGAGGTGCTCGGGATCCTGCTCGCCAAGGACCTGCTGCGCTGCTTCGTCGAGGACCGGGCGGTCGAACGCATCGACCACCTGCTGCGGCCGGTCACGATGATCCCCGAGTCCAAGCGCCTGAACATCCTGCTCAAGGAGTTCCGGCTCTCGCGCAACCACATGGCGATCGTCGTCGACGAGTACGGCGGCGTCGCCGGGCTCATCACGATCGAGGACGTGCTCGAACAGATCGTCGGCGACATCGGCGACGAGCACGATGACGACGACGACAAGCACACGTTGATCCAGCCGGCCGCGAACGGGGATTTCCTCGTCAACGCGCAAACCTCGGTGGTCGAATTCAACCAGCGCTTCGACGTCGAGTTCGATGCCGGGCGCCACGAGACGATCGGCGCGATGGTCGCAGGCGAGCTCGGTCACGCCCCCGCGCTGGGCGAAGAGGTCGCGATCGGCGGCTTCAGTTTCCGCGCCGCGCGCCCGGACCCGCGCCGCCCGCCGCAGTTCGTGGTGCGGGTGCATGAGGCTTGAGGGCGGGGAGCGGGGAATGGGGAACAGGGAACGGGGAACGCGCGGCCTTTGGTCGCTGGTTGCACTCGCGTGCGTCGGGGTGTCGTGCGTGCTCGCAGCCTTGGACACCTCCTTTGCCCAATCCGCGGGCGAACCCGCTCCCGACCAGACCCCACTACTCATTCCCGATTCCCGGCCTTCGATCAGCCTCCTGACGATCGGCCCCGGCGAGCTCTTCTTCGAGCGCTTCGGCCACAACGCGATCGTCGTGCGCGAGGCGGGGCGCCCTGCGGTCGTCTACAACTACGGCATCTTCGATTTCGCGCAGGAGGATTTCCTGCTGAACTTCGCGCGCGGCCGAATGGTGTATCGCGTGATCGAGGGTCCCCTCGCGGACGATCTGGAGATGTATCGCGCCCAGGGGCGCTCGATCGTCGAGCAGGTGCTCGACGTCGACGCGACGCGCGCACGCGAACTCGTCGACTTCCTCCAGTGGAACGTGCTGCCCGAGAACACGCAGTACCGCTACGACTACTTCGAGGCGAACTGCTCGACGCGCGTGCGCGACGCACTCGACCGCGCGCTCGACGGCGCGCTGCGAGCGCACGCGGAAGGTCGTTCGCGCGGCTATACCTGGCGCCTCGATGCGCTGCGCCTGATGGCGCCCGAGCCCTGGCTCATGCTCGGCATCGACCTCGGCCTCGGTCCCTACGCGGACCAGCGCATCGACTACTGGCAGGAAAGCTTCGTGCCCGAAACCCTCTCGCGCGTCGCCGCCGAGGCGACGCGCGCGGATGCCACCGGCGCGCAGGTGCCGGTCGTCAGTGCGACCACGGTACTCGCGCCCGGACTCGTCGAGGAGCCGCCGCTGCTCCCGCCCGACCTGCGTTGGCCGTTCCTCGCGCTCGGCCTCGCGCTCGGCGCCGTGCTGCACGGACTCGCGCGCGATGCGCGCAGCTCGCGCCGCCTGCCGCTCGCGAGCTTCGCGCTGGCATTCGAACTCGTCTGCGGCCTCGGCGGCCTGTTGCTGCTGTTCCTCTGGTTCGGCACCGAGCATCGCGCGGCCTGGCGCAACGAAAACCTGATGCTGCTGAACCCGTTGTGCCTTGCGCTGCTGCCGGCATGGTGGGGCATCGCGCGCGGGCGCCTGCGGCCGCGGCCGGTCGCGAGCGCGATCGCGGGGCTGGTTGCGCTGCTCGCGGCGTTCGCACTGTTCTCGAAGATCCTGCCATGGTTCGCGCAAGCCAACCTGCACTGGATCGTGCTGCTGTTGCCGATCCATCTCGCGCTCGCATTCGCGCTTGCGCGCCCGGCACGAGTGCACGCCGGACCGGGCTGACCTATGCTCGGCGTTTCGCGCCTGCCGCCGGAGCCGCCGTGATCCTGTCTTCGCGCCACCCCGCCGCGTGCCTCGGGCTCGCTGTCTTCGCCTTCGCCGGCAGCGTCGCCGCGAGCGTTGACGACCCCGCATTCCTCGTCGTGGGCCAGGACACCTGGCGCGCAGCCGGCGGCGCCGCCGCGACACCGCGCCTGGATGCGCGCGGCCACGCGGTCGTGCTGGTCGAGGCGGGACCCGGCGACATCGCCGCGCTCGGGCGGCACGTGCATGAACACGAGCGGCGCTGCGGCGGCTTCTTCTCGTTTCCCACGCGCGCCGAAGCCGAGGCTTTCCTCGGGCGCGAGGCGGCGACACCGGTCGCACCCCGCGGTGGATACCCGATCGACAACCAGGCGACCGTCGCGCCATGGCTCGTCGAGGTCAGCGAACCCGCGATCCGCGCCTCGATCGCAGGGCTCGAAGCCTTCCACAACCGCTACTACGCGAGCCCGACCGGCGCGGATGCGGCGGTCTGGATCCGCGACCAGTGGCTCGCGCTCGCGGCCGGTCGCGACGACGTGCAGGTCGAGCTGTTCACCGACTGCAACGACTGTGGCGGCCAGCCCTCGGTGATCCTCACGATCGAAGGCGAATCGCTGCCGGACGAGAACGTCGTGCTCGGCGCGCACCTCGATTCGGTGAACTGGGCCTCGGGCAATCCGCTGACCGCGCGCGCACCCGGCGCCGACGACGACGCGTCCGGGGTCGCGACGCTGACCGAGATCCTGCGCATCGCGATGTCGACGGGCTACCGGCCCGCGCGCAGCGTGCGCCTGATGGCCTACGCGGCCGAGGAGGTCGGCCTCAACGGATCGCAGGCGATCGCCGATGCCTACGCAGGTGCGGGCGTGGAGGTCGTCGGGGCGCTGCAGCTCGACATGACCAACTACCACGAAGCCGGCCAGGTCGACATCGAGATCATCTCCGACTTCACCGACAGCGGGCTCAACGCGTTCGTCGCCGCCTTGTTCGACGAATACCTCGCCCCGCTCGGGCTCACGCGCGGATCGAGTCCTTGCAACTACGGCTGCTCCGATCACGCCTCGTGGCAGGCCGCGGGCTACCCGTCCTCGTTCGCGTTCGAGGGCGGCGGCCTCGATCACTCGTTCTGGATGATCCACACCGCCGACGACCTGCTCGCGAACATGGGCGGCGATGCGCAGCGCAGCGTTCCGTTCGCGCAGCTGGGCCTCGCCTTCCTCGGCGAACTCGCCAAGGGCGGCAACGCGCCGCTCGACACGATCTTCGAGGATGGTTTCGATTCGCCGCCGGCTCACGTGCCGGCCGCTGCAGACGACCACCCGGGGTAGGCCTGCGGCCCGCGCACGGGGCGACCGGCGTGCACGCCATTGTCGACGCCTCCCGCGACGCGGCATGATGCGGGCATGGACAGCGCCGCGCCGACACTCCCGACGACGACCGACGCCGGCGGACCGATGGTGGTCAACTGCGTCGCCTATTCGGCCGATGGCCGCCGCCTGCGCGACATCACGATCGAGGAAATCAGCGACGTGATCGCGGCGCCCGACCAATGGGTGTGGGTCGGCCTGCACGAACCGACCGAACAGTTGCTGGACACGCTGCAGGAGGAATTCGGGCTGCACGAACTCGCGGTCGAGGATGCGCACAACGCGCACCAGCGCGCGAAGATCGAGGTCTACGGCGAGTCGCTGTTCATCGTCGTGCAGACCGCGCAGGTCGTCGGCGGCAAGATCGCCTTCGGCGAGACGCATGCGTTCCTCGGCCGCAATTACCTCTTGACCGTGCGCCACGGCGCCTCGCTCTCGTACGCGACCGCGCGTCGCGGCTGCGAGCAGACGCCCGAGATGATGGCCTACGGCCCGAGCTTCGGCCTGTACTCGGTGCTCGACTTCATCGTCGACAACTTCTTCCCGCTCGTGCGCGAGTTCAAGGAAGAACTGCAGGAACTCGAGGAAGAGGTCTTCGAGGAAGCGTTCAAGCGCGCCACCATCCGGCGCCTGTACGACCTCAAGAAGGAACTGGTGACGCTGCGGCTCGCGGTCGCGCCGCTGCAGGACATCCTGAACCAGCTCACGCGGCAATACCCGGGCCTCGTGAGCGACGAGGTTCGGCCCTATTTCCGCGACGTGTTCGATCATGCCGCGCGCATCAACGAAGCGACCGACACGATCCGCGAGATGCTGACCGCGGCGCTCAGCGTGAACCTCTCGCTGGTCACCGTGGCGCAGGGCGAGATCGTCAAGCGCCTCGCGGGCTGGGCCGCGCTGCTCGCCGCGCCGACGCTGCTGACGAGCTGGTACGGCATGAACTTCCACCAGATGCCCGAACTCGACCAGCCCTGGGGCTATCCCGCGATGGTGCTGTTCACGATCGGCATCTGCGCCGGCCTCTACGCGGTGCTCAAGCGCGCGAAGTGGCTCTAGCGCTCGGGATTCGACCGCACGCCATCAGCGCGACGCGAGGCGCGTGCGCAGCGGGTGGCCGGCGGCGAGGCGCTCGGCGATGCGCGCGGCGTCCGCGCGTGCGGCCTGTGCAAGCGGCGCGTCTCCCGCGAGGTCGGCCGCGCGCGCGAGCACGGCCTGCGCCTCGCCGATCCACGGATGCTGCGCGCCGAGGACCGGACCTGCCGCGGCGATCGCGTCCTGCAGCCGTGCGCGAAGATCCGCGGGAGCGCCGACCTGCAGCGCGTGCGCGGCGAGCGCGGTGACCGCAGGCAGGCGGTACGGATGCGCCGGCGCAAGCGTCGCGACCAGCGCCTGCGCGCGCGCGGCCGTGCCTTCGGTGCAGGCAGCAGGCGCGGGGGCCGCTTCCGCGCAGGCCTGCGCGAAGCGTGCGAGCAGCATCGCAGACAGCGCCGCCTGTTTCCTTTCGTCGGCCGGGCTCGGCAGCGCCTGCGCGAGCGCAGCCGCGAATGCACGCGCGTCGCCCGACACGCGCGCGATCTCCGCCTCGTCGAGCGCGATGCCGCGCAGGAAATCCGCGTGGTTGCCCTGGATCGACGCGAACAGGCGACGCGATTGCGCAAAGTCCGCGCGCGCCTCCGCGAACCGCCCCTGCCGCACACGCAGGCTGCCGCGAAAGTCCAGCATGATCGCGCGCGGTCGCACCGGCGAGGCATCCTGTTCCGCCTCTGCCAGCGCCTGCGAGCACCAGGCTTCCGCCTTGCCCAGTTCCCACAGCGCGCTCGCGGTCGAACACGCTTGCGCGGTCGTGGTCCAGCGCTTGAGCTGGCCGCCCTGGAGGTGCTCGCGCAAGGGCAACAGGTGTTCGAGATCGGACAGCGCCTCGCGCCACAGGCCGAGCCCGAACTTGACGCGCGCAACGTTGCCCAGCACGACCAGCGCCGCGCGGTTCTCGCCGAGGCCGTGCGCGACATGCCAGTCGTACGCGCGCTGCCGCCAGGCCAGCGACTGTTCGGCATTGCCCGCAGCGAGGTGCGCGCCGCCGAGGTTGTTCATCGCGGTGGCGAGCTCGATGCGGTCCCCGCCCTCGGCCAGCATCTCGTAGGCAGCCTGCTGCACGACGACCGCATCGGCAGCACGATCCACCTTCGCATAGGCGAGTCCGAGATCCTGCAGCGCGAAAGCGTAGTCGTCCCCGCGCATCCCGCCTTCGCGCATTGCCGCGATCGCCTGTTCCAGATCGGCGACTGCTTCGGCGTATCGATCCAGGTAGTAGGCCGCCTCGCCGCGGCGTGCCAGCGCGACCCATGCGCGCGGATCGCGCTCGCCCCAGGCCCGGCGCGCGTGCGTGATCGCGCGTCCGGCGAGATCGTGGGCGACGTCGGGCGCGCCGATTTCGATGTGCACGCGTGAAAACAGCAGCGCGAGATCCGCCAGCGCCGCATCGTCTGCGCCGAACTGCACGTTGAGCTGGGCCACGCCCGCGTCCAGCAGTTGCCGGATCGTCGGGGTTTCGCCTTCCTGCACGCCCGTGCGCAACGGATCGAACAAGCCCGCGATGAACCGGTTCTCGGCGTTCGCACGCGCCGCCTCGCGCTGCGCGATGCGCGCCTGCCACAGCGCGACGCCGAGCGCGGCGAGGATCGCGAGCACGAACGCCATCGTGCCCGCGACGCCGCCCCTGTGGCGCAGGATGAACTTGCGCGCGCGATACCAGCGCGTCTGCGGTTGCGCCTGCACCGGGCGCTGCTCGAGCAGGCGATCGATGTCGTCCGCCAGCGCGCCGGCCGACGCGTAGCGGCGATCGGGCTCGGCCTCGATCGCCTTCGCGACGACCGCGTCGATGTCGTTGCGCAGGCGCCGCGTCGACGTCGACGGCGTGGTCATGTCCGGCGTCCCGCTCGCCGGCGCCCCCGCGCGTCCGCCGGTCAGCAGCTCGCCGAGCATGATGCCGAGCGCATACACGTCGGTGGCGGTGGTGATCGCACCGCCGCAGGCCTGCTCGGGCGCCGCATACGCGGGCGTGAACGCCTGCAGCATCGTCGCTTCCGGATCGGTCTCGTCGGCGAGCAGCTTGGCGATGCCGAAGTCCAGCAGCTTGGCCTGCCCGGTGTCCGTGACGAGCACGTTGGAAGGCTTGAGGTCGCGATGCACGATCAGTGCGCGGTGTGCGGCATCGACCGCGCGGCACACGGTCGCGAACAGCGCGAGGCGAGCGCGCGAGTCGAGCGCCTGTTCGTGCGCATAGCGCGTGATCGGAACGCCCTCGACCAGTTCCAGCGCGATGTAGGCGACGCCCTGCGCGGTCACGCCGCCCTCCAGCATGTGCGCGATGTTCGGATGCTGGAGCCGCAGCAGCGCGCGCTGTTCGCGCGCGAACCGGCGCCGCGCATCGGCACCGAGCAGTCCGTGCCGCAGCAGCTTGAGCGCGACGCGCTGCGTCGCGCCGTCGAACGCGCGCACCGCCTCGAACACGGTCGATGATCCGCCCTCGCCGATCGCGCGCACGATTTCGAACGGACCCACGCGACATCCGGGCGGGAATGCGCAAGGCGCGAGGTCATCGCCGATCGCGAGGGCGAGCCGCGCCAACCGGTCGCTCGACACCGGCTCGTCACCACCCGCGTCGGCGCGCAGCATCGCGTCGATGCGCGCGCGCAGCGCTGCGTCGCTGCATTCGCATGCAAGGAACGCCGGGCGCTGGTCCACCGGCAGCGCGAGAGCCGCCTCGAACAACGCGCGCAAGGTGTCCGTCGATTCCGTCATCGCCTGCATGCACAACGCTGTCGCGCGCCCGATTGCGCCATCCATCGCCCGCGCATGCGCAGCCGCCGGTCGCGGCCGCGACCGGCGGCTCGGCTGTCGGTGCCGGACCGCGCATGGCGTGCTCGAGACAGTCTAGCGGACGCGCCGCGGCGCCGGAAAAGCGGCTGGTGCGCCGCGGCTTGACCGGCATCCGGTGCGGGAACAGGCTTCGGCGCAAACCCCTGCCGCGGATGTGCCATGACTGCGATTGCAAGCAAGGTCGGCTGGTTCGCACTGGCCCTGCTCGGGGCGTTCTGCCTCGGCACGGTGGCGCTGCACCGCGGCGAGTCGATCAACGCGATCTGGCTGGTCGGCGCGGCCACCGCGATCTTCCTGATCGCGCACCGCTTCTATGCACGCTTCATCGGCGACCGCGTGCTCGGCCTGGATGCGACGCGCCCGACACCGGCCGTGCGCCGCAACGACGGGCTCGACTACGTGCCGACCGACAAGTGGGTCGTGTTCGGCCACCACTTCGCCGCGATCGCGGGCGCCGGGCCGCTGGTGGGGCCGGTGCTCGCCGCGCAGATGGGCTACCTGCCCGGCACGCTCTGGATCCTGTTCGGCGTGGTGCTCGCGGGCGCGGTGCAGGACTTCATGATCCTGTTCCTGTCGCTGCGCCGCGATGCGCGTTCGCTCGGCGAGATGGTGCGCGCCGAGATGGGTCCCGCAGCGGGCGTGATCGCGATGATCGGCGTGCTGATGATCATGTTCATCATCCTCGCGGTGCTCGCGCTGGTCGTGGTCAAGGCGCTGATCGGCAGCCCCTGGGGCACCTTCACCGTCGCGATGACGATACCGATCGCGCTGCTGATGGGCATCTACCTGCGCTGGCTGCGTCCGGGGCGCGTGCTCGAGGTCTCGATCATCGGCCTCGTGCTGTTGATGCTGTCGATCTGGGTCGGGGGCCTGGTCGCGGCGGATCCGCTGTGGGGGCCGCGCTTCAGCTACGACGGCAAGGCGCTGGCCTGGATGCTGATCGCCTACGGCTTCTGCGCTTCGGTCGCGCCGGTCTGGCTGCTGCTCGCGCCGCGCGACTACCTCAGCACCTTCCTCAAGATCGGCACCGTGCTGATGCTCGCGGTCGGCATCGTCGTCGCGATGCCGGAGCTGCGCATGCCGGCGCTGACCTCGTTCATCGACGGCAGCGGCCCGGTCTTCGCGGGCGCGCTGTTCCCGTTCCTGTTCATCACGATCGCGTGCGGCGCGGTGTCGGGCTGGCACTCGCTGATCTCGTCCGGCACCACGCCGAAGCTGCTCGCGAACGAGCGCGAGGCGCGCCTGGTCGGTTACGGTTCGATGCTGATGGAAGCGTTCGTCGCGATCATGGCGCTGATCGCGGCGTGCGTGCTGCAGCCGGGCGTCTATTTCGCGATGAATGCACCGGCCGCGCTGATCGGCACGACGGTCGAATCGGCCGCGCAGGCGGTGACCCAGTGGGGTTTCGTGCTGACGCCCGAAGTGCTGACGCAGACCGCCAGGGACATCGGCGAGGCGACGATCCTCTCGCGCACCGGCGGCGCGCCGACCCTCGCGGTCGGCATGGCGCAGATCCTCCACGGGCTGTTCGCGGGCGATGGCATGATGGCGTTCTGGTACCACTACGCGATCCTGTTCGAGGCGCTGTTCATCCTGACCACCGTCGACGCGGGCACGCGCGTCGGTCGTTTCATGATCCAGGAACTCGCCGGCCTCGCGCTGCCCGCGCTGAAGAAGACCGAGTCGTGGGTCGCGAACATCGTCGCCACCGCGCTCTGCGTGGGCTGCTGGGGCTATTTCCTCTACCAGGGCGTGGTCGACCCGCTCGGCGGCATCAACACGTTGTGGCCGCTGTTCGGCATCGCGAACCAGATGCTCGCCGCGATCGCGCTGATCTTCGCCTGCGTCTGCCTCGTGCGCATGAAACGCGAGCGCTACCTCTGGGTGCCGCTGCTGCCGGCGACCTGGCTCGTCGTCTGCACGCTCACCGCGGGCTGGCAGAAGGTGTTCAGCCCCGACGTGCGCATCGGCTTTCTCGCCCACGCACGGAAGTTCGCGGATGCGGCCGACGCGGGCCAGCTGCTCGCGCCCGCGAAGACGATGGCGGAGATGCAGCGCATCATCGTCAACGACCGCGTCGACGCCGCGCTGGCCGCGATCTTCATGCTCGTGGTGCTCGCGATGATCGGATTCGGCATCCGCGCGGCGCTCGCGGGCTGGCGCTCGCCCCGGCCGACCGCGCGTGAAACACCCGCCGGCGTGGCCGCCTGATCCCGCCGCGACGCTTCAGCAGCAGCGCCCGCCGCCGCCGCGATAGCGCGCTTCCTGCCTTTCACGGAAGAATTCGGCGTAGTCCGGCACGCGGCGCTCCGGGTGGTGCGACCGCAGGTGCGCGACATAGGTGTCGTAGTCGGGCACGCCGATCAGCCGGCGCCCGAACCGTACCGCGAGTTTCCAGGATTGCGCGAGATCCATGACCGGCTCCGTTTGCGCCTCGATGGTGCCGCTTGCGCCCCGATCATCCGGCGCGGCGCGCACGGCGGCAAGCGTTCCGCGCCACCCTTCGTGCCCGCACGGTGCTCCCGCGACGCCGGTCCCGGTCCAGCTGCGATGCGGCGCACGTTTTTCGCGACGCCGAACAGGATAATGACCTGGCGGCTCGCGCCCCCCCCTGAAGCCTCGCCTGCCGGATGCGTCCATGAAACTTCGCAAGCAGCTGGTCACGCCCGGCGTCTCGTCGGCCGAAAATGCCGAGATCGCGACGTTCCTGCGCGCGACCCAGGCCCAGCTCGACCACGCCTGGTCGTTCGCGAGCGAAGACGATGAAGTCGATTTCGTGCTGTCGGACCTTTCCGACTTCGGGGGACGCTGCGCACGCGTGCGCGCGCTGGACGAAGGCCGCCATTTCGCGGTACTCGCGACCCCGGGCGACGACGTGTTCGGAGCCGACCTCGTGCTGCACCGTCCGCTGAGCGCGAAGGCGCTGGTCGGACTCCTCAACCATGTCGGCAACGTGAAGCGGCCGCAGCCGCGGCGCCTCGTCGACATCGGGGTGACCGAACGCATCATCGAACCCCTGGTCCGCAAGGTCGAGGAACGCAAGGACCCGAATTCGACGCGCGCGTGCTTCATCGACATCCAGCGCGTGAGGCCCTGCACCGACCTCGAGTCGCTGCTGCAACGTGGCGCGGTGCTGCTCGAACGCCCCGGCCTGCAGGCGCTGCTGATCGACCCGGTCACCGACACCTTCCACACGAAGGCGCGCATGGCCGACCTCGAACCGTATTTCCTCGAGCCGGTGGTCGGCCGCGAACGCCGGCGCGTCGGCGGCACCCAACTGGCCGAGCTGCGCAAGCAGTTGCCCGCGCGTCCGCTCGCGCGCCTGCGCTGGCTCAATGCGTTGCTGCGCTCGAACGGCTGGCTCGCCGACCACCTCGACCCGAGCGCGAACTACCGCCTCAAGCGCTGGTTCGCGCTGGACCCCGACTACCGCAAGCAGCACCGCATCGCGCTGACGCTGATGCGCGATGCGCCGCTGCACCGGATCGCCGCATCGGCGAAGGCGCACATGGCCGACGTGTTCGATGTCGTCAACGCATTCGACGCGCTCGGGCTGATCGTCGCAACGCGCCAGCAGCGCCACGACACGGACGCCTCCGAAGCCGTGCCGAAACGGCCGCG
Source organism: Dokdonella sp. (assembly GCA_036758645.1). Classification (GTDB taxonomy): domain Bacteria; phylum Pseudomonadota; class Gammaproteobacteria; order Xanthomonadales; family Rhodanobacteraceae; genus Dokdonella_A. Next base: position 12,967 of record DAIOWG010000027.1, read on the forward strand.
ATCCTCGCGCAAGACGCGCCGCCTGCTCGCGGCGACCGCCTTCATGCGCTGAGCGCGGCGACGCGGCTCAGTCGTCGAGTTCGGACTTGAGGTAGGCGCGCGCGAAGCGCCAGTCGCGCTCGATCGTTCGGCGATTGAGGCCGAGCGTCGACGCGGCCTGCTCGTGCGTGAGTCCGGCGAACCAGATCAACTCGACCACGCGCGCGGCGTAGCCGAAGAACTGCTCGGGACGCTCGAACGCGAGCGCGTCGTTGCCGCTGAGCCGCAGGTACAACTCGTGGACGAGCACCGTGGTCTCGAGCGTGCCGCGCGCGCCCATCGCGAGTCGACGACCGGCCATCGCCTTCAGGCGGTCGTACACCTGCGTGAACATCGCGTCGGCACCGAGCGGCGCCTGGGCGGAATCGGTCATGCGGCCTCCGTGCTGCGCGAGTCTAGCACCCCCACTGCCGCGCGCCGCGGCAGGACGGGCGGACGATGTCCGGGCGGCTCATGGACCGTTCTGTTGCGAACGGCTATATATCCCGGGCACCGCGCGGCCTGCGGGCGACGCCCGCGTTGATCCCGACCCTTGGCATGGAATCCCTTCGATGAACCTCCACCTGTCGCTGCAACCGCTGCTCGCACTGCTCGCCGGCATCCTGATCCTGATTCGACCCAAGCTGCTCAATCTCGTCGTCGCGATCTACCTGATCGTGATCGGCCTGCTCGGACTGTTCCCCGCACTGCGCCTGTAAGTGACGGCAACGTGGCCGTGACGCCTGCGAACTCCGCTCCGCCTGGCCGACCGGAACGACGCTGGTTGCGCCTCGCACCCGCGCTGTTGCTGCTCGCCGCGATGCCCGCATCGGCGGGCCGCATCGTGCTGCAGGTCGAAGGCATCGAAGGCCTGCTGCGCGACGCCGTGGTGGAGTCGGTCGAAGTTGCGCAGTACGCCGACCGCGACGTCTCCGCGTCGCAGGCGCGGCGCCTGCACGAGCGGGCGATCGACCAGGCGCGCAGCGCGCTCGAACCCTACGGCTACTACGATGCCGAGGTGGAAGGCGAACTCGACGAGTCGGGTGATGACTACACCTCGATACTGCGCGTCGCCGCGGGCGAACCCGCGCGCGTTACGCGGCTCGACATCCGGCTCGACGGCGATGCGGACGGCCAGCGGCCCGTCCGCACCGCGCTGGCCGCGTTCGCGCCCGCGCAGGGCGAGCCGATGGACCATGCCGCCTACGAGAACAGCAAGGGCGCGCTGCAGGCCGCGCTGTTCGCGAGCGGGTATCTCGACGCGCAGCTGGTCACGCACCAGGTCGAGGTCACGCGCTCCACCCACAGCGCCGAGGTCCACCTCGCGTGGAAGGTCGGCCCGCGCTACCGGCTCGGCGCGACGACGTTCGAAGGCGGCCAGTTCCCCGAGCGGTTCCTGCAGCGCTACGTGCCGTGGCGCGAAGGTGATTTCTACACCCAGGACAACGTGCTCGCGCTGCAGCAGCGGCTCATCGACGCCGACTACTTCTCGATCGTGCAGGTGCAACCGGACACCGAAGCCGCGCGCGACGGCGTGGTGCCGATCAAGGTGATGCTCGCGCCGGCGAAGCGCACGATCTACACCGGCGGCGTGTTCATCGGCACCGACACCGGCGCCGGCGTGCGCGGGGGCATCCAGCGCCGCTGGCTCAACTCTCGCGGCCACAAGCTGCGCACCGAAGCGATCGTCGCGCAGCGACTCGCCACCGCGCTGGTCCAGTACGAGGTGCCGCTGGCCGGGCCCGACAACCACACGATCAACTATGGCGCCACGTTCCGCGACGAGGACACCGACACCAGCACCTCGCGCACGTTCGGCCTCGCCGCGACCGATTCGCGCATCTGGCGCGGCTGGACGCGCACGCTCGGACTCAAGTTCCTGACCGGCGACTTCGAGGTCGCCAACATCCAGGGCGACACCACCCTGCTCTATCCGGAAGTGTCGCTCTCGCGCAAGCAAGCCGATGATCCGTTGTTCGTGCGCGATGGCTGGTCGCTGACGTTCGCGGCGCGCGCGGGCACGTCCGCCGTGCTCTCGGATACCGACTTCGCGCAGGTGTCGGCCGATGCGAAATGGATCCGCGGCATCGGCGAGCGCTCGCGCTTCATCGCACGCGGCGCATTCGGCGCGACGCAGGTCGACGACTTCGAGAGCCTTCCGCCGGAGCTGCGTTTCTTCGCCGGCGGCGATCGCTCGATCCGCGGCCATGCGTTCCAGACCATCGGCACGCCATTGCCCGACGACCTGGTGCCGGTCGCGCTCGAACGCTGCGCGGCGCGACCGGATCGCCCGTGCCAGGAACTCGTGATCGGCGGCAAGTTCCTCGCCGTCGCGAGCGCCGAGTACGAGTACTACTTCAAGCCGAACTGGGGCATCGCCGCATTCGTCGACACCGGCGACGCATTCACCACGTTCGACGATTACCGCCAGCGCATCGGCGTCGGCATCGGCGCCCGCTGGCGCTCGCCGGTCGGCATGGTGCGCGTCGACCTCGGCGCGCCGGTCGACGACGACCGCGCGAGCGGCGTCGAACTCCACGTCGTGATAGGACCCGACCTGTGAAGCGCCGTCGACCCCTCGCTGCCCCGCCGCAGGCACGCGGCATTGCTCGCGCCGTGCTGCTGCGTCGCATCGCGATCGGATTCGCGGCGTTGCTGCTGGTGCTCGTCGGGCTCGCGTTCTGGCTGCTGCGCACCGAGTCGGGACTCCAGTTCGTGCTCGCGCGCGCAGTCGGCGCGACCGAAGGCAAGCTCGAAGTCGGCGCGTCGTCGGGTCATCTCGCGGGGCCGGTCACGCTCGAGCGCGTGCGCTACCTCGACACCGAAGCTGGCTTCGACGTGCAGGTCCGCCGCGTCGAGATCGAATACGCGCCGTTGGAATTGCTCGCATCGCGCCTGCACGTGACGCGGCTCGACGTCGAGGGCGTCGATGTCGCCGTGACCAGCGTGCCGCCCACCGAACCCTCGCCCGATGCAGGCGAGTTCTCGCTCGAGGCGCCGCTCGACATCGTGCTCGA
>DAIOWG010000027.1:16011-17190 GCA_036758645.1 Dokdonella sp.
AGCTTGCGCAGGATGGCATCGAGCAGGCGCGCATCGACTCGCTCGACGTGGTCGGTCGCTGGACGCGCGAAGGCCTCGCGGTGCAATCGCTCGCATTGAAGTCGCCCGACGGCGAGGTCGACCTGCACGGGACCGTGTCGGCGCTTCCTGGATATCCCGGCGACGGCGAACTCGGGTTCCGCTGGCGCGTGCAGCAGGTCGACTATGCCGGCACGCTCTCCGCTCGCGGCGATGGCCGCTCGGCGCAGCTCGACCTTTCTCTCACCCAGCCGACGCCCGCGCGGCTGGTCGCGAACCTCACGCAATCGGACGACTTCCCGTGGACCGCGCACCTCGAGGTCCCGCGCTTCGATCCGCGCCTGCTGCAACCGGAAGCGGGGCTCGCCGCGCTTGCGCTGTCGCTCGAGGGCAGCGGAGATCGCGACAGCGGCACGCTCGCGGGCGAAGCCGGCCTCAACGACCATCGCGTGCTGCTCGACACGCTGCGTTATGCCATCGACGGCCAACGACTCGTGGTCGAGGCCCTGAGCGTGCGCAGTCCGGAAGCGAGTGGCGTATTGAACGCGCAGGGCAGCGTGCAGCTCGACGCGGAACCGGTGTCCGGCGAGTTCGCGCTCGACTGGCAGGGCGTCGAATTGCCGGCCGATCTCGTCGGGCAGGCGCTCGCGACCCACGGCAAGCTCGATGCATCCGGCAGCGCCGAGCGCTACCAGGCCTCCGGCACGCTTGCGCTCGGGCCGCCGGGCGCGCTCTCGGACATCGCGCTGCGCCTCGAGGGCACGCCCGAGGTCATCACCTTGCACCAGCTCGCGCTGCAACAACCGAACGGCGGCCTCGATGCGAAGGGCACGATCGAGTTGCAGCCGGGTATCGCGTGGGACCTCGTCGCCAATGCACGCCGCTTCGATCCTGGCGCGTACGCGGCAGACTGGCCCGGCGCGCTCGACTTCGAACTCGCGAGCAAGGGTCGCATGACCGACCACGGTCCCGACGCGACGCTGCTGCTCAGCGCCTGGCCTGCCGCGCGCGGCATGTTTCGCCGCTTGGCCTTCCGAGCCTGCGCGAGCGCGCCGTCAAGGTCGGCTCGGCCGGCAAGATCTTCTCGCTGACCGGGTGGAAGATCGGCTGGGCGGTCGCCGCGCCGCCGCTCGCCGAGGCGATCGCGCGACAGCACCAGTT
>DAIOWG010000028.1:0-16183 GCA_036758645.1 Dokdonella sp.
GGCATGGTGGCTCGGCGCGGGGCTCCACGAAGTCGAGCGTTTCGTTCCCACGCACGCGCAAGCCGCCGCGCTGCTCGCGTTCGCCGCGATCACCACCGCGCTGGCCTCGCTCGCGTTCCACCGCACGCGCACCGGCGCCACCGCGTGGACCATCGCCGCCGCGCTCGCCTCCGGCGTGCTGCTCGTGTTCGCGTTCGCTGACTCCGGCGCGCGACCGTTCGAGGGCGCGGGACTCGCCGCGTTCGTCGCGTATGGCGCGGCCGGCCTGTTGGGCCTGCGCGCGCTCTCGACGCGCGAAGGCGCCGCGCCACGCGTGGCGCACATCGGCTGGCTCTGGTGCTGGAGCCTCGCCGCGGCGCTGGCCCTGCACCAGTACGCGCTGCGGGGCGCGCTCTCCGCGGGCTGGATCGCGGCGGCGACCTGGCTTCCGCTGCTGGGTGCCTGGAGCCTGGTGCTGCTGCGCCCTTCATGGCTCGCTCCCCCGCTGAGCGCGCGCTTCGCCGACTGGCGCGGCATGGTGCTGTCGACGCAGGCGGTGGTGTCCGCATGCGTGTTCGTGCTGCTGCTCGCGCACGCGGGCGACAGCGCGCCGATCGCGTATCTGCCGCTGCTCAATCCGATCGAGCTGCTGCAGCTCGCGGCACTGGGCTGCGCGGCGCGCTGGCTGGCGGATCGCGACGCGCCGCCCGCGCTCGCGGCACGCCGCCCGTTGCTGCTCTCGCTTGCGGGCTTCGCCTTCGTCACCGCGACGACGTTGCGCGCGGTGCACCAGCTTGGAGGCGACCCTTGGGACGCCGGCCTGCTCGACTCGCACCTCGCGCAGACGGCGCTGACCGTCGTCTGGAGCGTGTTGGGCGTGATCGGTTGGGTGCTCGGTTCGCGTCGCGGCCAGCGCGCGCTCTGGCTCGCCGGCGCGGTGCTGATGGCGGTGGTGCTCGCCAAGCTGCTGCTGGTGGACCGCGAACATCTCGGCAACCTGTTCGGCATCGTGTCGTTCATCGCCTACGGCCTGCTCTGCACCGTGATCGGCTACTTCGCACCCGCGCCGCCGCGCGCACTCGCGGCGGAAGCGGAGCCCGCGCGATGAGTCGCGCAGGCTGCGTGCTCGTCGCAGTGCTGGCGGGTGCCGCGCATGCGGCGGCGCCAGGCGACTACGCGTGGCTGTTCCCGCTCACGACGCCCGCCGCCGACGCGAGCGCATGGCGCATCGACCTGTCGCCGGAGGTGTACGCGCGCGTGCACGACACCGAGCTGCGCGACCTCGAGGTGTTCAACGCGGCCGGGCAGCCGGTGCCGTTCGCGCGCGTGTCGTCGCGCGCCAGCGCGACCTCGCGCACACGCGAGGTCGCGCTGCCGGTCCTCGCGCTGCCGGCGCAGGCGCGCGCGCAAGGCGCCGACCTGCGGCTCGTGATCGAACGTGCCGCGGACGGCCGCGTGCGTCGCATCGATGCGGACGAGAACGCCGACACGCAAGACGTGACGCGGTCGCGGCAATGGCTGCTCGACGCGGGCGCGCACGCCTGCACGATCGAGCGCATCACGCTCGCCTGGGATGCGCCCTCGGCCGGCGTGGTGGCGAGCTTCGTGGTCGAGGCCGGATCCGACCTGCAAGCCTGGCAGCGGGTCGGCGCGGGCAACGTGCTCGCGCTCGAGCAGGACGGCGCGCGCGTCGAACGCCGCGATGTCACGATCCTCCCGACGCGAGAACCGTGGCTGCGGCTGCACCGCCGCGACGATGGCGCTCCGCTGCAAGGACTGCGCGCGTCCGCGCGTTGCGTCGACAGCGACGGAGTCGTCGCCACGCGCAACTGGACCGTGGCACGCACGCTCGATGCAGGCGAAGCGGGCGCATACGCGTATCGGCTGCCTGCCGCGTTGCCGGTCGGCGGCGCCCGCATCGAACTCGGCAACGACAACGCGTTGGCCGCGCTGACGCTGTCGGCGCGCGATCCGCTCGATGCGACACGCTGGACGCCGCTTGCGCGCCAGACCGCGTTCCGCCTGCGCGCAGGCGGCGAGATCCTGCGCAACGAGGACCTCGAGTTGCCCCCGGGACCGCGTCGCGACGAATTCCGCATCGAGGCAGCGACGCCGCTCGCTCTCGCGCACACGCTGTCGCTCGCGTGGACGCCGGATCGCTTCGTGTTCCTCGCCGAAGGCGCGGGACCGTACGTGCTCGCGGTCGGCAGTGCACGCGCGCGACGCCCCTCGCATCCGGTCGACGCGGCCCTCGCGACGCTGCGCACGACGCTCGGTGCCGACTGGCAACCGCCACCGGCGATCCCGGGTCCGCCGCGCGAGAGCGCCGGCGAACAGGCGCTGCAACCTGCCCCGCAGCCCGTGCCATGGCGCACCTGGTTGCTGTGGGCCGTGCTCGTCGGAGGCGCCGCCATGATCGCGCTCTTCGCCCTCCGGCTGCTGCGCGAGGCGAACACGGAACGCACGCGCGGGAGCGCAAGCCGGGATTGAATCGCAACGGACACCTGCCGACGCAGCAACGAGCAAGCTCGTGGCACGGGCACGGCGGGCGCACGCACCCCATCGCCGCGTTCGATGCGGTGGACGCCCGTTGTCGTCCGTTCCGATTCTCCTGCTCGCCCGGATGTCGTTCGTGTGCCGGGTGGGCTTCGTGCGTCAGGGTCCCGGCCTGGCCCTGCTCCGCGGCTCCTCGAGTTTCAGTGCCCGGCCCCGGCACGGGACCCTTCCTGGCTCTCCCGTGCGCCGAACGCGGCGCAGTAGAGCGCGATCAGCCACCAGAACAGCAAGCCCCACCAGGCCGAGTAGAACGCGAGGTGGGTGTTGAGCGGGAACGTCATCGCGAGCAGCGACAGCGCAGGCGCGCGCGCGCGATCGCGCGCCTGCGCATCGGCGCGTGACCACGCGCGCAGCGCACATGCGGCGCCGAGCGTCCACAGCAGCAAGCCCGCCACGCCGGTTTCGCTGAACACCTCCAGCACGACCTGGTGCGCGTGCGCGGCGCCGGTCGCGCCGCCCGATTCCGCCACGAAGCGGTCGTGCGGGCCGGCGTGTTCGGGGTAGTCGTGGCGGAAGCCGCGCACGCCGACGCCGGTCGCTGGATGCGCGGCGCCCATCGCGAGCGCGGCGCGCCAGATGCTGATGCGCCCGGCCGAGGCTTCGTCGAGTGCGGCTTCGGTTCCCTGCAGTGCAAGCAGGGTGCGCTCGATACGCGCGCCGAAGCGCGCGGAGTCGTGCAGTGCCCAACCTCCCACCGCGCCGACCGCCAGCGCGAATGCCGCGAGCACGCCGAGGAACATGCGCGGCCTGCGCGTCTCGTGCCAGGCCAGCAGCATGCAGACCAGCGCATAGGTGATCCAGGCCGCGCGTGACCCCGACAACAGCACCGGCGCCAGCAGGACCGCGGCGGCGAGCACGAGACCGCGGCGGCCATGGCGTTCGCGCGCCGCGAGCAGCAGGAACGGCGACAGCGTTGCAAGCACGGGCCCGAGCTTGAGGTTGCCGGCACCGAAAATTCACGACACGCGTTCCGCCTCGGCTGCGCCGCCGAGGCTGTGGCCGAACGTGATCTGCACGTAGGCGTCGAGCGTCCACAACGCGACGATCGCGGCCACCGCCGCGCGCAGGCGCGGCCACGCCTCGCGTTCACGCAGCGCCCAGGTGGCGAACAACGCAAAGGGCAGGAAGCGCAGCGTCGACGCGATCGTCGACCAGGTCTTGCGCGGTTCGACCGGCGCGATGCCGGACAGCAGCGCCGCCAGCCAGTAGCACGCGAACAGCGCGAACGCGAGTCGTACTTCGGCGGCATCGAAGATGAAGCGGCCGCGCAGCGCGAGCACGATCGCAGCGATTGCGCCGATCACGAGCGGCAGTTCGGCGCTGCGTCCGACCGGCAGCAGCACCAGCACGGCGAGCACCAGCAGCATCGGCCAGATGCGCGCGGAAGCGGCGGAGTCGGGAGTCAGGGCGGGGCTCGGCAGGGACACGGACCCGCACCGTAACCGCAAGCCCGGCGAATGTGTAGGCTGGACGCGCGCAGCGCGGCCGGCCATTCCCTGCTACCGAGCGCACGGCGCAAGAGCGCCGGCCGGCCTGCGGCCGTCCAGCCTACGGGGGCTTCGCGATCGGGTTCACGCGGATGCGAGTCGCTCGTACAGCTCCAGCGTCGCGATCTGCATGTCCGCCAGGCGGTAGCGCGTGAGCGGCGGGATCGGCGGCGCCGCGCGCAGCAGTTCGGCGGCGCGCTCGGCCAGGCGGCGCTTGTCGCCGGGAGGCACGCGACCGGCCGGGTAGAGGTCGGTCAGCAGCTCGCCGACGCCGCCATGGTCGTAACCGAGCACCGGCCGGCACAGTGCGAGCGCCTCGACCACGGTCCGGCCGAACGACTCCGGCTTGTTCGACAGCTGCAGCACGAGCGCCGACGCCGCGTAGACGTCGCGCGTATCGTCACGCTGCGCGCTGATCACCACCCAGTCGGCGACGCCGCGCTCTTCGGCGAGACGCTCGAGCTCGGCCACGTAGGCCTCGCGCCCGACCTGGCGCGCGCCGAGCAGCAGCAGGCGCGTCGGGATGCCGCGGTCGCGCAGGTCGGCGACGAGTTCGATCGCATCGGCATGGCCCTTCAGCCGCGTGCCGCGACCCGGCAGCGTCAGCAGCGGTGCACCCGCGAGGTTGCCGAACTCTGCGAAGAACCATTCGCGCCAGGACGCATCCGGCAGGTGGCCATACGGGTAGTCATCCGGGTCGACTCCGCGCGGGATCACGACCAGCGCGGCCGGGTCGGGGATGCGGTAGTTGCGCAGCAGGTGGTCGCGCACGGTATTGGAGACGCAGATCACGCGTTCGCCGCGCGCCATGATCGCGCTGTACCAGCCTGGCGAGTTGAGTCCGTGCGCGGTCGTCACGAAGTGTGGCCGCGGCGCGAGGCCGCGCAGGGCGAGCCAGCCGAGCCAGGCCGGCATGCGCGAGCGCGCATGCACGATGTCGACGTGCTCGCGCCGGAACAGCGCCCGCAGCCTGGGCACCTGGGCGAGCGAAGCCAGCGACTTGCGCCCGATCGGCAGCTCGACGTGCTCGCTGCCATCCTCGACCAGGCGCTCGACCAGCCGACCGCCGCCGGAAACGACGATCGAACGATGGCCTTCCGCCACCAGCGCGTGCGCGATCTCGAGCGCCGAGCGCTCGGCACCCCCCGCGACAAGCGCAGGCAACAGCTGGACGACGGTCAGGCGGCGCGAGGGCTGCACGTGGGCGAAGCTCCGGTATCAGCCGACCAGGTCGTATTCGGCGCCGCAGTAAGGGCACTTCGCGTGGCCCCCCTGCTCGGCGATCGGCAGATAGACCTTCGGATGGGAATTCCACAGCGACATCGCCGGCATCGGGCACGACAGCGGCAGGTCGGAGCGGCCGACCTGATAGCGGTTCTCGGCATTGGCGGGAATGCGCTTCTCCACCGCGGGATCGGGTCGCGACATGCTCGGGTCCTCCACAAGGCCATCCAGTTTACCAGCACGAGGCGTGCCAACCATTGCACTCTCGTGCCGTGACGCAGCTCACGCGCACAGCGTGGACCATGCCGGACATCCGTGCACGCGGCCTGGCCTAGAATGGCCGGACCATTCGACTCGAGGGGAGGTGCACATGGACATGAACAAGCTGATCGCGAGGGTCAAGGCGATCCTGATGACGCCGAAGACCGAATGGCCGGTGATCGCGTCCGAACCGGCCAGCGTGGCAGATTTGTACAAGAATTACATTGTCGTGCTCGCGGCGATCCCCGCAGTGGCCGGATTCATCAAGGGCAGCCTGATCGGCTACAGCGGATTCGGGGTCAACGTGCGCACCCCGATCGGGACCGGCCTGACCGTCGCGATCGTCACCTATCTGCTGACGCTCGGGCTCGCCTACGTGCTCGCGCTGATCGTCGATGCGCTGGCGCCGACGTTCGGCGGCCAGAAGAACCCGGTACAGGCACTCAAGGCGGTGGCTTATTCATACACCGCGAGCTGGATCGCGAGCATCGCGCTGGTGCTGCCGTTCATCGGTTGGCTCGTCGTGATTGCGGGCGGCATCTACGGCATCTACCTGCTCTACCTCGGCTTGCCCGCGACGATGAAGGCGCCGCAGGAAAAGGCCGTCGGATACACCGTGGTCACGGTGATCCTCGCGATCTTGCTGGGCTGGGTCGTCGGACTGGTCACTGCGGGCATGGTCGGCACGAGCGCGCTCACGCAAGCCCGCATCGGCAGCAGCAGCGGCAGCATCGTGACGGTCGACGGGGACAGTGCGCTCGGCAAACTCGACGCCTGGAGCAAGAAGGTCGAAGCGGCCGGAAACAAGCTCGAGGCGGCGCAGAAGTCAGGCGACGCCGACGCGCAATCGGCCGCGCTCGGCGCGATGGTCGGCGCCACGCTGGGTGGCGGATCCGAAGTCGAAGCGCTCGCTCCCGACCTCCTGAAGCCGTTCGTGCCCGCCACCCTCGGCGGCCTCGCGCGCACCGAGATCTCCGCCGAACGCAACGGCGCAATGGGCATGCAGGTGTCGGAGGCACGCGCGACGTACTCGGATGGCGCGCAGCGCCGCCTGCAACTCGAGGTCATCGACATGGGTAGCGCGAAGGGCCTGATGGGCCTCGCCGGCCTCGTCGGCGTCGAAAGCGAGCGACAGACCGAACACGGCTACGAGAAGACCTACAAGCAGGACGGGCGCATCGTGCAGGAACAGTGGGACGCGCAGGGCCGGCACGGCGAATTCAGCATCGTGCTCGGCGAGCGCTTCAACGTGAAGGTGTCCGGCGATGCGGACAGCTTCGACCAGATCAAGGCGGCAGCCGCCAGCCTCGACCTCGCGGGCCTCGAAGCGCTCAAGCACCACGGCGTCAAGAACGGCTGATCGGTGATCCGCTCGATCGTGCGCGAGAACCGAACGCCATGCGGCGCGCGATGACCGGCAGGAAGCTCGAAGACTGCAACGCGGCGCACACGGAGTCCACCGGGAGCGGCCATTGGAACGCTTTGCCCCCGCGCACTGCGTGGGCTCCGTGGCTCCATCCGACGCCTCGATGGGCGGCCCCCGGTTCAATCTTTCGCTGCAGGCATCGCCGGGATGGCGATGCCTGCAAGCGAACCGGAACGTCAGCCCTTCTTCTGCCTCTCGGCCCAGGCCTTGGCTTCGACCGCCTCGGTCGTGATCCGCAACTTGATCTCGTCGCTGACGTTCGGCGCGTACTTGTCGATGCCCCAGTCCGTGCGCTTGATCGTCGCGGTCGCGTCGAAACCGGCCGATGGGATCTTGCTCATCGGGTGTGCAGCGACCTTGTTGACGGTCACGTCGAGCACGACCGGACGCTTCACGCCGTGCAGGTCGAGGTCGCCGGTGACCTTCAGCGTGCCGGGCGTGGCGCCCTTCTCGACCTTGGTGCTCGCGAAGGTCGCCTGCGGGAACTTGGCGGCGTCGAAGAAATCCGCTGCCTCGAGATGGTCGTCGAGCTTGGGCACGTTGCTGTTGACGCTGCCGAGGTCGATCGTGACCTTGACCGAGGACTGGGTCGGATCCGCCTCGTCATACACCAGCGTGCCCTGGATGTCGCCGAACTGCGCGGTCGGATTCGAGTATCCGAAGTGGCTCCAGCTGAAGACCACCTGCGTATGACCCGGGTCCAGCGTGTAGGTGGTGGCGGCGAAAGCAGCCGGCGAAACGGCGAAGGCGAGCGCGGCGGCCAAGGCGGAACGACGGATCATGGAAATCCCTCCAGTGAAGTGCGTGCATGAGAACCGGCTCGGACGAAACCGGTCGTGAACGGCCGGCGCGGACAGTCGCGCGGCCAGGCTACAGTCGAAAGAATGCTGGCGCTGGCGGTCGCGGGCAAGGGGCGTGTTGCGGAAGCATCGTTTCCCGTGGAGCAACAATCGCGGGATTCTGCCCCGCCGGTGTGCCGTGCATTACCCTCTGCGCATGATCGATGTGGACAGCTGCTGGGCCGTCAGCGACGGCGCCGCCGGAAACGAGCGCCAGGCGTGTGCGCTGGCCGAGGCGCTCGGCTTCGCGCCGCGCGTGCTGCGCCTGCGCCTCGCCCAACCCTGGGACGTGTTTGCGCCGCGCCTGCTTGCGGGCGCGCGCGGCGCAATCCACGACGCGGACGGCCAGCCACTCCAGCCACCGTGGCCCGGGATCGCGATCGGCTGCGGCCGGCGCGCGGCGCTCGCGACGCGCCTGCTGCGCGCGTGGAGCGGCGGTCGCAGCTACACGGTCCAGATCCTCGATCCGCGCATCGATACCCGCGCCTGGGACCTCGTGGTCGCGCCACAGCACGACGGCGTCGACGCGGCGAACGTGATCCGCAGCATCGGCGCGCTCAACCCGGTCGACGCCGAGTGGCTCGCCGCGGGGCGCCGCGCTTTCGCTGCGTTCGGCGACCTGCCCGCGCCGCGCACGGCGCTGCTGGTCGGTGCGAGCACGCGCGCGCAGCGTCTGGACGACGCGTATTTCGACGCGCTGCTCGCGCGGCTGGTGCAGCACCGCAGCGGAAGCTTCCTCGTCAGCGTCTCGCGCCGCACGGGTGCCGCGACGACTGCGCGATTGCGCGCAGCATTCGCGCCATTCCCCGGCGTGTTCTGGGCGGGCCCGGCCGACGGAACCAATCCGTATGCCGGCATCCTCGGCTGGGCCGACCGCATCGTCGTCACCCCCGACTCGGTCAACATGCTGAGCGAGGCTTGCGCGACCGGGCGCCCGGTCAGCACGTTCGCGCCGCGTCCGATCCGCGGCAAGCTCGCGCTGTTCCATGCCGAACTCCACGCGAGCGGGCACGTGCGCCCACTGGGCGAGGCATCGGCGCAGCCGCAGCCCCCACCGCTGGCCGAAACCGCCGCGATCGCCGAGCTCGTGCGCGAACGCTGGAGGAGCGCGCGCGTCGCCGACGCTCAGGTGTGGCCGAGGCGCGGGTCGTCGTAGAAATCGTGGACCTGGCCCGGATTCTCGACACCACCGGTCCGCCCGAGCGGAACCTCGAATTCGACGAGCTCGAACGCTGCATCTTCGTTGTACACGTCGGTATAGGTCGCCACGCCCGAGTCCGCATCCGTCACGAACGTCGCGGCTTCGCCATCGTGCTGGGCGGCCTCGCGCAGTTGGGTGTCGAGCGCGTCGATGCCATGGTGCTCGAGCGCATTGCGACAGTTGTCGACCTGCAGGTTGTGCGCGCCGTCGTAGATCGACGTGTACAGCGTGACGCCTTGCGGACCCGCCGCCTGCATCGTGATCTTCGCGCCGTCGCCGAGCAGCAGGGTGCGCCTCGCCCCGTCCCATTGCGGCTCGCCTCCCCAGTCCTTGATGTGCTTGCCATTGAGATTCTCGTGCGGATCACCCCAGTGCTCCACGGTGTTGCTGCCGAGGAAGTCGACGACCGAGATCGTGTGGCGATCGATCCTGATCCTGTAGCCGCCGGACGTGACGTACTCGACCGGCTCGCCGACACCCGGCTCGTCGAAGCCGTCGTAGAACAGCGGGCACGCGCCCGCAGGCGCACCGCGAACCGACGCGGCGGGATCGGGCACGCGATCGGCGAAGACCTCGACGTCCGCGCGGGCGCCCGCGCAGGCCGACAGCAGCGACAGGGACAGGACGCACATCCGGTTCATGGCAGGCTCTCGAGCATGGGCGGGCATGCCGCCGTCACCCATGCGTGCGACGGATCGTGCCGATTCGGATCACGAATCCGCGCCGGGCGCGCCGCGCAGCGTGCGTCCCTGCCACGCAATGCGGCCGTGCGGCCGCACCGGGGGCGGCGTGCGCACGGCGCGCGATCATCAATCGAGGCAATCGACCCTGGCGTCGCCGCAGGCCCTGGAAACCAGCGACGCCACGTAGCCGCGCGTCGACGCCGGTGCATTCTCGAGCCCGGCGAGCAGCGCGCGTGCACGCCGCAGCACGTCGATCGCGTCGGCAGTGCGTGACTGCGCGAGCCGCACCGCGGCCAGCGCCGCGAGTGCGTTGACCTGATAATGATGGCTGTCCGCGGGATACAGCCGGTCGGCCATCGCAACGGCCTGGCCGGCCGATTCCTCGGCAAGCTCGAGCTGGCCGGTGTCGAGCGCCTGGCGCGCGAGGTTGGTCATCGGCACCAGCACCATCACGTGGTCGCCATCGAATGAACGCCGATGCATCGCGACCGCCTGCTTCTGCAGCTCGATCGCCTCGTCCTTGTTGCCGCGCACCCACGCCAGCCGCGCGCGGTTGTTGAGTATCACCGCGAGATGCGGGCCGCCGTCCGGATACAACGCCTCGAGCACCGGTTGAGCCTCGCGATACAGCGCATCGGCGCGCTCGAGATCGCCGGTACCGCGCGCCGCCTGCGCGAGGTTGGCGAGCGTGCGCGCGCGTTCCTCCGTCGCCGCGCGCTCCTGCGATCCGCCGTCCGCCGCGACCGCACGCTCGAGGTATGACTTTGCCTTCGCGAAATCCTCCTGCACCAGGTGCATCACGCCGACGTCGTTGAGTACGCTCGCATACAGCGGCCGCGCGACCTGCCCGCTGCGCTCGATGCGCGCGAGCGCGTCGTCGAACAGGGCTTGCGCCTCGCCGATGCGGTCCTGGTCCTTGCGCACGCTCGCGAGCGTCGCGATCGCGGTGACCGTGCGCAGGTCATCCGCGCCGAACAGGCGTTCGGCATCCGCGCGCGCGCGCAGCAGTTGCGCCTCGGCCGCGTCGAGGCGAAAGCGCGCGAACATGCTCTCGCCGAGCGCAGTGCGGATCGCGACCGCGAGGTCGGGACGGTTCGCGAAGCGCTCGTCCACCCGTTTCGCGGCTTCGTCGAGGGCCTCGCCGAGCGTGATCTCCGAGCCGGTCGCGTACGGATTGGATTGCTTGAGCACGTCGACGAGGAACGCGTTGACGAGTTCGGTGTCGGCGGCGGCGCGGCGCGCAGCGCCTGCCTGCACCAGCGCGAACGCCGCGGCGACCAGCACCGCGACCAGCGCGGCCAGCGCCGCCGCGCTGCCCACCCGATGTCGACGCACGAACTTCCAGGCGCGGTAGCGGATGGAGTCCGGATGCGCGACCACCGGTCGGCCGGCGAGCCAGCGGCGCAGGTCGTCGGCGAGCGCACGCGCCGAGTCGTAGCGCCGCGCCGGGTCCTTGTGCAGCGCCTTCGCGACGATGCGCTCGAGATCGCCACCGATGCGCGCGAGCCGCGCGCGCCGTTCCGGCTCCGGCAAGCCGGCGTCGTCGATCGCCCGCCGCAGCGTGCGCGGCTCGGTCTCGCAGACCACGCGTTCGCTCTGCGCGGGGCTCAAGCCATCGAGTGAATACGGCCGCGTTCCGCTCAGCAATTCGTACAGGACCACGCCGAGCGAGTAGACGTCGGAGGCGGTGGTCAAGGGCTCCAGCCGCATCTGCTCCGGGCTCGCGTAGGCCGGCGTCATCGCATGCAGGCCGGTTCGCGTCGCCGCGGGCGCGTCGTCGGGCTCGAGCAGCCGCGCGATCCCGAAGTCGAGCAGCCGCGGCTCGCCGTCGGTGCCGACGAGGATGTTCTGCGGCTTGAGGTCACGATGCACGATCAGGTGTGCATGCGCCGCCTGCACGCCGTCGCAGACCTTGCAGAACAGCGCCACGCGCGCATCCGTGCCGAGGCGCGCACGCTCGCACCAGCCGTCCAGCGCGAGACCTTCGACGTATTCCATGACGAGGAAAGGCATGCCCTCGACGCTGCCTCCATCGAGCACGCGCGCGACGTTCGGGTGCTCGACGCGCGCGAGCAGGCGCCGCTCGTTCTGGAAACGCGCGAGCATGTCCGCGCGCCTGCGCGCATCGAGCAGGGGGTCCACGCGCACGAACTTCACCGCCGCGCGCTGCTGGTACGCACCGTCGGCGCGCTCGGCCAGGTGCACGACGCCCATGCCGCCAGCGTCGATCTCGCGCAGCAGGCGCCATGCGCCGACCTCGTCGCCGGGCGCGGGCATGCGCGCCTGCGCGACCTTCGCCGCGGCGACGGGCTGCTCGAGGAACTGCGTCAGCGAGGCTTCGCGCTCGAGCAATGCCTGGACGCGGCAGATCAGCGCGGGCGCGGCCTCCTGCGCGCGCAACCACGCATCACGCTGTTCCGGCTCGATCTCCAGCGCGCGCTCGAACACGCGCATGACCTCGGCTTCGAAGCGGGTGTCCATGGCGTCCCCTGTCGCGATGGCGGCGCCAGTGTAGCCCTCGCCCGACGGCTGCGCGCTAGACTCCGGCATGGCCCAGCGCATCACCGAACTGCTGTCGGACTGGCGCGACGGGGACACCGGCGCGCGCGACCGCCTGGTCGAATGCCTGTATCCCGAACTGCACCGGCTCGCCGAGCAGGTGTTCCGGTCCGAGCGCCGCAACCACACGTTGCAGCCGACCGCGCTCGTCAGCGAGGCCTGGTTGCGGTTGTCGGGCGCGGACCCGATCGCGAGCGCCGATCGCGGCCACCTGTTCGCGGTCGCGGCGCGCCTGATGCGCGAGATCCTGATCGACCATGCGCGCCAGCGCGCGAGGCTCAAGCGCGACGGCGGCGAGCGCGTGACGCTGAGCGGACTCGAGGACGAGGCGGCCGGGCCGTTCGACCTCGTCGATCTCGACGCCGCACTGCACAGGCTCGATCGCATCGACCCGGCCAAGGCACGCGTGGTCGAACTGCGCTACTTCGGCGGCCTCAGCATCGAGGAGACCGCCGAAGCGACGGGACAGTCGCCCGCGACCGTCAAACGGCACTGGCAGGCCGCGCGCAGCTGGCTCAGTGACGCGCTCGCACCGGATCCGCGCGGCGACGCGGCGCGCCGGGGCTGAGCCCGGCGGGACTTTCGGCCCGGTCCGGCGATCGCGGGCATCCCCTAAGATCGGGCGGATAGCCACCAGGGGAACCTCGCCATGCCATCGATCCGCACATCCGCGCTCGCCGCGGCCCTCGTGTTCGCCTGCAGCGGTCCCACGTTCGCCGCGGGCAAGGACGACAACAAGCCGAAGTGGGACGTCAACGCGGCGCACGGGCCTAGCAAGGTCGTGAAGTTCGACACCGACGAAGGCACCTGGATCGACCTCGACGTGAGCCCCGACGGGCGCAGCATCGTGTTCGCGCTGCTCGGCGACCTCTACCTGCTGCCGATCGAAGGCGGCAGTGCGAAGCGCATCAGCGGCGGCCCCGCATGGGAAGTGCAGCCGCGCTTCTCGCCCGATGGCCGCGAGATCGCATTCACCTCCGACCGCGGCGGCGGCAACAACCTCTGGCGCATGCCGCTCGACGGCGGCAAGCCGGTGCAGGTGTCGAAGGAGGACTTCCGCCTGCTCAACAACCCGGCGTGGACGCCCGACGGCCAGTATCTCGTCGGACGCAAGCACTTCACGAGCGAGCGCTCGCTCGGTGCGGGCGAACTGTGGATGTACCACAAGAGCGGCGGCGCGGGCCTGCAGCTGATCAAGCGCAAGAACGACCAGCAGGACCTCGGCGAGCCCGCGCTCGGCCCCGACGGCCGCTACATCTACTACTCCGAGGACGTGAGCCCGGGTCCGCAGTTCCAGTACAACAAGAATCCGCACGACGTGATCTACGCGATCAAGCGGCTCGATCGCGAGAGCGGCGAAACCGACACCGTGATCGGCACGCCCGGCGGAGCGGTGCGCCCGCAACCCTCGCCCGACGGCACCTCGCTCGCATTCGTCAAGCGCGTGCGCGAGAAGAGCGTGCTGCACGTGGTCGAGCTCGATTCGGGCCGCGTGCGTCCGCTCTGGGACGGCCTCTCGCACGACATGCAGGAAGCCTGGGCCGTGTTCGGGCCGTATGCGAACTACGCGTGGACACCCGATTCCAAAGCGATCGTGGTGTGGGCGCAAGGCAAGCTCTGGCGCGTCGACGCAACCTCCGGCGAGCCCGCGCAGATCCCGTTCACCGCGTCGGTCGATCAGACCGTGACCGCGCCGCTGCGCTTCGAGCAATCGCTCGAACAGGGCACGTTCGCACCGAAGATGATCCGCGACGTCGCGACCAGCCCGGACGGGCGCACGCTGGTGTTCCATGCCGTCGGCCGGTTGTGGACCAAGGCCTTGCCGAACGGCGCACCTGCTCGCCTGACGTCCGCCGACGGCGTTTCCGAATACCAGCCCGCCTTCAGTCCCGACGCTCGCAAGCTGCTCTACACGACCTGGTCCGATGCGGGCCAGGGCGCGATCGTCGAACGCGACATCGCCAGCGGCAGCACGCGAACGCTGACGAGCAAGCCCGGCTTCTACTACGGTCCGCGCTACTCGCCCGACGGTCGCCACGTCGTCTACGCGAAGACCGCGGGCGGCTCGATCACGGGCAACCTCAACTCGGGCGAGACCGGCATCTACCTGATCGCCAGCGGCGGTGGCGAACCCGCGCGGATCGCGAAGTCGGGTGGCAACCCGCAGTTCTCGGCCGACGGCAAGCGCGTTTACTTCCTGACCGGCGACGGCCTCGAGAAGAAGCTCAAGAGCGTCGGACTTGCGGGCGAGGAACCGCGCGACGTGTTCGACCTCAAGTACGTCGACTTCGTGAGCCTGAGCCCGGACGGCAACTGGGTCGCGTTCACCGAACTCTTCAATGCCTACGTCGCGCCGCTGCCGCGCACCGGCAAGAGCATCGAGCTGTCGAAGGACGGCAAGGCGATCCCGGTGACCCAGGTCAGCAAGGACGTCGGCTCGTACCTGCACTGGTCGGCCGATTCGAAGTCGCTGCACTGGATGGTCGGCCGCGATTACCACACGCGTGACCTGCGCGACGCGTTCGCATTCGTGCCGGGTGCGCCGAAGGAACTGCCCAAGGCCGGCAGCGGCGACGGCATCGACGTGGCCCTGACCCTGCCGATGGACCGACCCGGCGACACGTTCGCGTTCACCGGCGCGCGCATCGTCACGATGAAGGATTCCGGCAGTGGCCGCGAGGACGTGATCGAACGCGGCACGCTGGTCGTCGAAGGCGACACAATCAAGGCAGTCGGCGCCGACGGCAGCGTCGCGATCCCTGCGGGCGCGCGCGTGATCGACGTCGCCGGCAAGACCATCGTGCCGGGCTACATCGACGTGCACGCGCACGCGAACCACTTCTTCGGGGGCGTCGTGCCGCAGGCGAACTGGGCCTATTACGCGAACCTCGCGTTCGGCATCACGACGATGCACGACCCGTCGGCGACCACCGAAACCGTGTTCTCCGAAGCCGAACTGGTCAAGGCCGGCGACCTCGTCGGGCCTCGCGTGTTCTCGACCGGCACGATCCTCTACGGCGCCGACGGCGACTTCAAGGCGGTGGTCGATTCGCTCGACGACGCGCGCGCGCACCTGCGCCGCATGAAGGCGAACGGCGCATTCAGCGTGAAGAGCTACAACCAGCCGCGGCGCGAGCAGCACCAGCAGATCAACCAGGCCGCGCGCGAGCTCGGCATGCTGGTGGTCGAGGAAGGCGGCTCCACGCTCAACCACAACCTTCCGATGATCCTCGATGGTGCCACCAGCATCGAGCACAACCTGCCCGTCGCGCCGCTCTACGACGACGTGATCAAGCTCTGGCGCGAGACCGACGTGCGCAACACGCCGACGCTGGTCGTCAACTACGGCGGCCTCTCGGGTGAGTATTACTGGTACGCACGCGACAACGTCTGGGAAGACCGCAAGCTCAACCGCTTCTTCCCGCGCGAGACGCTCGACGCGCGCGCGATCCGCCGCGAGACCGCACCGGATTGGGACTACTACCATGTCGAAGTCGCGAAGGCCGCGAAGAAGCTGCGCGACGCGGGTATCCGCATCACGGTCGGTGGCCACGGCCAGATGCAGGGCCTGTCGGCGAACTGGGAAACCTGGTCGTTGACCCAGGGCGGATTCAGCAACTGGGAAGCGCTGCGCGCGGCGACGATCGACGGCGCCGACCTGATCGGCCTGTCCGCGCAGATCGGATCACTCGAGACAGGCAAGCGCGCCGATTTCGCGGTGCTCAACACGAACCCGCTCGACGACATCCGTTCGACGATCGACACGCGCTACGTCGCGGTCAACGGTCGCGTGTTCGACGTCGACGCCGACATGGCCGAAGTCGGCGGCAAGCAACGCAAGGCTCCCGCGTTCTACTGGCAGCAACACCGCGACGGCCGGACCTACGGTCTCGAGTACGGACCGACCGCGCCGTGCCATTGCCCGAAGTCGGGTAGCGTGCACGCGCACTGAGCGCGCTTCGATCGTC